>DATFTS010000308.1:0-10619 GCA_035261645.1 Jatrophihabitans sp.
CCGTGAAACGCAACTGGGTCCTGCGTCAACAGCGCGTCGAGGCAGTCAAGGAACTCGTCGAAGCGGCGGCCGCGGTGTTTCATCGACAGTCCGACCGCGGCGTACTCGGCAGGGTGCCAGCCGAGGCCGATGCCGGCATCCAGGCGCCCGTTCGAGAGCACGTCGAGTGTGCTGAACAGCTTCGCCAAGATCGCCGGTGCATAGAACGGGCCGTTGACGACGGCGACGCCCAGCCGCACCCGCTCGGTGGTGGCGGCGGCGAAGCTCAGGCATTCCAACGGGTCGAGCACGCCGCGATACACCGCGGGCATGTCGCTGCCCACGGGGTACAGGACGCGCTGGAAGGTCCACAGCCCGCGGCAGCCCGCCTGCTCAGCCCCGCGCGCGACGGTCGTGATGTTGTCAGGCGTGGCCCACGAGCCGGACGTCGGCAGGGCAATCGACAGCTCCACGATTGAGATACCTACCAGATCCGTCGGCGTGGCAAAACGCGCGGGCCGGCGCCGCGACCGTCAGGTCGTCGTGCCGACCAACGCCGAGGCGTCGTCCGGGACGGGCACCGGCGTTGCGCGCCGCACGGCGAGCCGCGGGCCGAGGAACAGCCGGGCGGCCACCAGCAGTGCAACGGAGTAGAGGGCGGTCTGGAGCAGCGGGCCGGCGACAGATCCGTGGCCGTCCACAGCGGCGTCGATGAGCCGGCGCGGCCCGTAGAACGGCAGGAACTTGGCGAGCACGCTGTGCGTGCCGGTGGACATCTGCATGCCGACGACGCCGATCACAGCCAGCGTGCCCTCGAGCTCGCGCGGTACCACGGCGCCGATCGCAAGGCCGAGCGGCACCGCGGCGAGGCCGACGGTGGCAACGCCCACTCCCAGCAGCCACGGATCCGCAGGATGCGACAGGCCACTCATCAGCGCAGCGAAGCCCGCGGACACACCTGCCGCCAGCGGACCGAGAAACGCCAACCGGCCGAGCAGCAGTTCGACCGGCCGGTAGCCGGACAGGATGAGGCGCTGGTCGACCGCAAGTGACGACAGCGCGGAGAACAGCGTGGCGCCGGCGATGGCGAACGCCATCCCGATGCCGCCGCCGGCAATCGCGTCGCGGCCGTTGCGGACCGACGAGAAGTAGAAGGCCAACGGCAGCGCGACAAGCAGCGCCAACGCGATGCGGCGGCGCAGCAGGTCGCGTGCGTGCATCTCGGCCATCAGCGCGACACGCGCAAGCGTGTTCACCGGCGTGCCCCCGCACGCGAGGGGTGGGCGGGCAGCTCGACGATGCGATCCACCCGGTTCAGCTCGGCAAGCATGTGCGTGACGACGACCACGCCCTTGCCGCCGACCCGCCACCTGTCGCAGTGATCCCAGAAGTTGACGTAGGTGCCGTGATCGAAGCCCTGGTACGGCTCGTCCAGCAGCAGCAGACCGGGGTCGGCGAGCAACGCGATGGCGAGGTTGAGCTTCTGGCGGGTGCCGCCGGACATGTCCTTGACGACGAGACGACGGCCGGCGCCGAAGCCGAACTCGTCCAGCAGCGCATGGCCGCGGCTCACGGCTTGGTCGCGGGTGAGACCGGCGCCGCGTCCGAACATCGCCAGGTGCTCGTCGGTCGTGAGCAGATCGAACAGGCTGGGTTCCTGCGGGCAGTAGCCGATCCCGGCCGGCGCGCTGATCTGACCCAAGTCGGGACGCAGCAGGCCGGCGCAGATCTTCATGAGCGTCGACTTGCCGGCCCCGTTCTCGCCGACGAGAGCCACGACCTCGCCCGCGCTGACCCGCAGCGTCACGTCCTCGAGGACTCGGACCCGGCCGTAGTTCTTGCTGACGCCGGTCGCCGTCAGCGGATGGACCGTCCGTTCGGCCGGGCTTGGGCTCGGTGATGCCGGGAGCAACGAAGCAGCCGGCCGGAGGCCGGTCACGCGCTCACAATCGGCAGGTCTGCGGGCATTCGTAAGTCGCGGGTCGGGCCGTCGTGGTGCACGTGCAGTTCCTGGCTTCCGGGTAGCTGGCTGTCCGGGACTTCCCATTCCACGTTGACCCGCTGTGCCGTCCACGCCCCCTTCAGGAACTCCACAGCGTGCCGCGCGTCAGCCCTGCACGATCTGCTGCCCGCCGTCGATGTCGAAGGTGGCCCCAGTGAGCGCGGTGTTGGTCATGACGTGTACGGCGAGCGCCGCGACGTCGGCCGGCTCGACCACCCGCCCGATCGGCAGGGTGGAGCGCAGTTGCGCACGCCGCTTCTCGAGCTCATCGCCGAGGAGGGTGGCCGACAGTGGTGTGTCGACGAAGCCCGCTGCGAGGAGGTTGACGCGGATCGGCGCGACTTCGAGCGCGAGGTTCTTGACGAGCGCCGGGAGTCCGGCCGTGAGTGTCGCGATTGTCGAGAGGCCGACGGCTGTGGCCCGTCCACCGGTTCCCCCCATGAACAGCAGTGTGCCGCCGGGCCGCACTCGCCCGACGGAATGACGAGCAACCTCGATCGGCACGAAAAGATGCTGCTCCATATCGCGACGCACCTGCGCAAGGTCGATCTCTGCCAACGGGGCGTAGTAGGGGCCGCTGCCGGTCACCATCACGTGGTCGATCGCTTCCGGCAGGTCGTCGAAGAACTGCTCGAGGCGCGCGAAGTCGGTGGCGTCGAAGGCCACCGTGCTGAGCGCACCGACGTCGTCCGCGGCACGCTGCAACCGGTCGCGGTCTCGGCCGGTGAGGATGAGCTCGGCACGTTCGGCGCGTGCTTGCCGGGCCGTCTCCAAACCGATGCCGGAGCTACCGCCGATCACGACAACGGTCTGCGCGAGCAGCGCCGGTTCGCGCACGGCACGCGCCGTGGTTGCTTCGGTCATGGCTTCCTCCTGAGGTCCTGAAGCTTCGCGCTGAGGTCCTGACGGTTCGCGCGCCGCTCCCGGCGCGGCAGGGCACTGCACCACTGTCGTCGGATCGACCGCGACGTCGCGCCAGGGAGTCACCCGGGTCCAGCCGGCCCGAAGGGGGGCACGATCAGGTACGCGGGTGTCGGCGACTCGGGAGGTGGGGAGTCATGGAGGAGCGCAGCCTCGGCCGAGGCGAGATCAAGGTGCCGGTTGTCGGTCTCGGCACGTGGCGACGCCTAGAGGCGGCAGCCACCGCGGGACGGCATCGCGAACTGCTCGACACGGCCCTCTCGGTCGGGATCCGGCTGGTCGACACCTCGCCTATGTACGGAGCTGCCGAGCGCCTGCTCGCCGAGGCGCTTGAAGGCCGACGCGACCAGGTGGTCGTGGCGGACAAGATCTGGACCCCTGATCGTCAGGAGGGGACGGCGCAGCTCGCCCGCGCGCTGAACTGGTACGGCGGCCGGGTGGACCTGATGCAGATCCACAACCTGGTGGCCTGGCGGGTGCACCTGCCGATGCTGGAAGAGGCCCGCGAACGCGGCCTCGTCGGCTCCATCGGGGCGACCCACTACTCCGCAGGGGCCTTCGCCGAGCTGGCCGAGATCATGTCGACCGGCCGTATCGACGCCGTGCAGGTGCCCTACAACCCGTTCCAACGGGAAGTCGAGCAGACGATCCTGCCGCTGGCCGACGATCTCGGCATCGGCGTGCTGCTCATGCGTCCCCTTGGCGAAGGGCAGCTGGTACGCCGCCTACCCAGCCCCGACCAGCTAGCCCCGCTGCGGCCGTTCGGTGTCACCACCTGGGCTCAGGCGCTGATCAAGTGGGGGCTCAGCGACACCCGCGTCGATGTCTCACTGGCCGCCACGGCCCGTCCCGAGCGGCTGGCGGAGAACGCCGCCGCTGGCTCGCCGCCGTGGTTCGGTCCCCAGGAGAGGGCGCTGGTGCTGAAGCTGGCCACCGCGCGCTGACAGTCACCCCTTCGCCGTATGGCGAGCCTCGTGAATCTCGTAGACGAGCGCCCCGGCCGCCACCACCGCGACGACGATTCCGTAGCCCAGCGATGTGCTGCGCAGCCCCACGTCGGTGATCAGGACTCCGGCGACGAGAGCCGGGATGCTGAACGCCAGGTAGCTGACGACATAGATCGCCGAGATGAGCGCCGCGCGTTCGTGCGGCGCGGCAAGCTGGCTGACCGTGCGGAACGCACCGAGGAAGGCCGGTCCGAAGCCTGCGCCGGCAATCACCGCACCGAGGACGAATGCAGCGAGCGACTCGGACGCGAGCGCGACCGCGAAGAGCACGGTGCCGACGAAGAGCAGCACGGTGCCCGTCGTGGCCATCTTCTGCGGCGTGAGGTTCCTGAGCAGGATCGACGTGACCGCAGCCGCGAGCGCGAACACACCGACGATCAACCCCACGACGGCGTGGTTGTGCTGGCCGAAGACCACCGTGAGAAGTGAGCCACCGACCGAGAGCATCAGCCCGCCGAGCATCCACGTCGATGCCATGGTCGGCACCGCCCGGACGAAGGCGCGCCGGGCGGCGACGGGGACCGAGACGCGGGGGCGCAGCGCTGCGCGCACGCCGGGCTTCCGCTCGACCGTCTCAGGCAGCACCGTGGTGGCGAGTGCGAGCGCGACGAAGGCAGAGGTGAGAATTACGAACACGAGCCGGGTCGGATGTGGCGCGTACTCGATGAGCACGCCGGTTGTCACGGCACCGAGGCCGAGCCCGCCGGTCGCCGCGGCGCTGTTCACGAGTGACCCCAGCCGCGAGCCGTCAGCCGGTTGCAGGTCCAGCAGATAGGCGCCGAGCACGCCGATCGCGGCGCCGGTCGCCAACCCCTGCACCACCCGGGCGGCAAAGAGCGCCGCGACGCCGTGGGCGTCGAGGAAGATCCCCATGGCGCCGGCCTCGACCACGAGAGCCATGGCCAGCACCGAACGCCGGCCGAGGAAGTCCGAGAGCCGCCCGACAGTCAGCAGGCTCAGCAGCAACGCCAGCACGTAGACGGCGAAGATCGCCGTCAGAGTGAGAGCCGAGAAGCCGAACTCCGCCTGATACACCGCATAGAGCGGGCTCGGGGCGCTCGACGCCGCAAGCAGCGTGGCCGTGGTGGCAGTGACTACCGAAAATGCCGCGGCCCGCGGGAGCACCGGCCCCAAGCGGCGCAGGCGGGCACCGGTCGCCGCCTGTGATCTCGGCAGCAGAGTTGTCATGATGGGCTCCGGTTGACTAGCCGTTCGAGTTGTATCGAACGGTTGCAACCGCGCAGCCGTCAGGAACGTTCCAAGAAAGTCGAACTGTAATGCCTGCCACAACTCGCGAACTGCCACACCCGGCGTTGATCGACGTCGAACTCCCGGCGGTGCTGTTTGCCCTCAGCGACCCGGCCCGGCTGGACCTCGTCAAGGAACTGGCCAGCCAAGGCCCGCTGACGGTGGCGCAGTGCCAGGCGAGCGGGCCCGAGGTCCCGAAATCGACCTTCTCGCACCATTTGAAGACGCTGCGCGAGGCGGGACTGATCCGCAACGATCCGGCCGGCCGGCAGCGGACCATCACCCTGCGCCGCGGCGAGATCGACGAACGCTTCCCCGGCCTGCTCGACGCCGTTCTCAATTAGCCGAAGGATGCAGAGGTGAGCGCTACGAGCGATCAGCAGTTCGGTCGTGAGATGCGAGAGCACCTCGCGCTCGCTGAGTCGCACAACGAAGCTGCGCTCAACCTGGCCGCCGACGCGCTCTACGAGACGATCGCCGCTGACGGCCTGATCCACGTCGCCGGCACCGGCCACTCCGCCGCACTGGTGCTCGAGACGTTTTACCGCGCGGGCGGGTTGGCGTGCGTCAAGCCGATCTACGATCCGCGGCTGTTTCCGCTGCACGGGGCCTTCGACAGCACGGCGGCCGAGCGGACGGCCGGCCTGGGGCATGAACTCGCAGCCGCCGCCCAACCGCAGCCCGGTGACTCGCTCGTCGTGTTCTCGAACTCGGGTGTCAACGCCACCCCGGTCGAACTCGCGGCGGCGTTCGCGGCCACCGGGGCAACGGTCGTCGCGGTGTTGTCTCGCCCGCATATGGAGCAGGTGCCGCCCCGGGGGTCGAGCAAACTGGCCGACGTCGCGCACATCGTGCTTGACACGCGTGCGCCGTATGGCGACGCGGCGTTCCGTACCGGGGGCACGGAGGTGGCGGCGCTTTCGTCGCTCACCAGCATTTACCTCTGGAACCTGCTGCTCGCGCGCATCGCGGGCCGCGCGGAGGACGACGGCCACAACTTGGCCACCTGGCGCAGCGCGAACACGGTCGGCGGCGACGACGCCAACGCAGCAAACCTGGAGCGCTACCGGCCGCGGATTCCTCTTCTGTAAGTCTTCTGTAGGTCTTTTGTGGTCGAGGCGCGGCGACGTCACCGGCCGCTCGAGCTGCCAACTTGGCCATGGCTTTGACCAGCCGGCTGGGCAAGACTGGGAGCACGAGCGTGGAGGTGCCGAATGGCCTTGGTGACGCGCGGATTTCACGGACGGCGCGACAGCGATCTCGAACTGCCTCCCGGGCAGTACCTCACGCAGGACTTTCCCGTGCTCTCGGCCGGCCCAACGCCACGGATCTCCTTGGACGCGTGGGAGTTCACGGTCACGACCGAGACCGGTGACCGGCAGGCGTGGAACTGGCAGCAGCTCAACGCGTTACCCAGTGACGAAGTGACCGTCGACCTGCATTGCGTGACGCGGTGGTCCAAGCTGGGCACGACCTGGCGAGGTGTCTCGCTCGACACCGTCCTCGCCGATGTCGAGTCGGCCGCCGACTACGTGATGGCCCACTCCTACGGCGGCTACACCACGAACCTGCCGCTCGAGGACCTGCTCGACGGCAAGGCGTGGATCGCTTACGAGTTCGAAGGTGATCCGGTCGAACCCGTCCATGGCGGCCCGGCCCGGCTGCTTGTGCCGCACCTGTACTTCTGGAAGTCCGCAAAGTGGATCCGTGGGCTGCAGCTGATGCCCGACGACGAGCCGGGGTTCTGGGAGAGCCTGGGCTACCACATCTACGGAGACCCATGGCGGGAACAGCGCTACGACGGCGATTAGAGGAGGCCATAGCAGCGCAATGGACGACAGCGAAGCAGATCGTCCGCCGGCCCGCCGCACAGCAGAGCAGGGGCCTGGCAGACACGTCCTGGGCACGCCCTGGCACGACGCGCGCCTGGTCGATTCCCGTCGTGAAACCGCGTCCGCACGCACGTTGCGCTTCGAGCTACCCGGCTGGCCGGGACACCTCGCCGGACAGCACGTCGACGTCCGGCTCACCGCTGACGACGGCTACACCGCGCAGCGCAGTTACTCGCTGTCGGCGCCTGCCGATGGGGACGCGCTGGAGCTGACGGTTCAGTTGGTGCCCGACGGCGAGGTGTCGCCGTATCTCGTCGAGGACATCAAGCCGGGCGACAGCATCGAGATCCGCGGGCCACTCGGCGGTTGGTTCGTCTGGCGCCAGACGCAGGCCGAGCCGGTGTTGCTTGTCGGCGGTGGCTCAGGGGTCGCGCCGCTGATGGCGATGTTGCGCGCTCGAGCGCGGCTGGGCGCGACAGCACCGTTCCGTTTGGTCTATTCGGCACGCACACCGGCCGACGTGTATTACGCGGACGAGTTGCGCGAGTCCGGAAATGCGACGGTGCTGTACACCCGCGCCGCGCCGGCGGGATCGTCTCGTCCACCGCGCCGTATCTCCGCCGACGATCTGGCGAGCTTGGGCTGGCCGGCCGAGCAGAGTCCGACGTGCTACGTGTGCGGACCGACGCCGTTCGTCGAGAACGTCGCGAACCTGCTGATCGAGGCCGGGCACGACCCTGCGCGAGTGCGCACCGAACGTTTCGGACCGAGCGGAGGCTGACATGACGAGCGACTACATGGACGGCAACGTGCTCGCGGGCCCGATGAGGGACGTCTTCGCCATCGACATCACCGAGTCGGTCGCGGTCTGCGCCGGGTGCGGACGTAGCGGACCGATGGCCGAGGCGCACGTGTACGGCGGCGGACCCGGGCTGGTGGCTCGCTGCCCAGGATGTGACAACGTGCTGCTCCGCTACGCCGAGACGCCATACGGGCGCTGGCTCGACATGCGCGGCCTCGGCGTTCTCCGCTTGGCGCCCGCGACGAGCTAATGGGTGCTTTGTGTCGATTGCCGATTTTCTCCGGTGATAAACGGCAATTCAACCGTATCCATTAGACATCCGCCGACGTTGTCGGAATGTGAGCCATTTGGCGGAGGGCCTACGGCGGAAAGGCCGGCACTCGACTTCGTCCAGGCTGGCGTCGGATCTGCGTCGGGCTGTGGAGAACGAAGATCTGCACCTCGCCTACCAGCCGATCATTGATCTGTCCGACGGCACCACCCACGCCGTGGAGGCATTGAGCCGGTGGGAACACCCGGCGCTCGGGCCGATCGGCCCCACCGAGTTCGTGGCGATCGCCGAACGCAGCTCCACCATCCACAAACTCACCGCCTGGGCACTGCGAACTGCATGCGCGGACCTTGCGCAGTGGCAGGCGATTTACCCCAGCGCAGTGGAGTTGGCCGTCGCGGTAAACGTCTCGTCGACCTGTTTCGGCGACGTGAAGTTCGTCGAGATCGTCGCCGAAACGCTCGCTCGGACAAATGTGCACCCCCGGCACCTGATCCTCGAGCTCACCGAAACGGCCGCCGCAGATCCCGCGACGACGCTGCTCGGCAATGCGGCCCGACTCAGGCGAATGGGCGTCCGTATCGCGCTCGACGATTTCGGCGTCGGATATTCGTCCTTGGGTCGTCTTGCAACCGTCCCGATCACCGATCTGAAGCTGGACCGGACTCTCACGTCACCGGCGCTGGAGGAGGTCCTCTGCGCCGCACTGCTCCGCGCGACCATGGGGCTGGCCACCGATCTGGGCATCAACCTGATCGCGGAAGGTGTCGAGATCGCGGCGCAACTCGATCTGTTGCGTCGACAAGGCTGCCGGTACGTCCAGGGCAATCTGCTCGCCATGCCTCGGCCGGCGGAGATCATCGCCGCCGAGCTCGCATTGCTCTCCGGGACTTTTCGATCTTGATTTGACACCGCCTGCCAGATGATCTATCTGTCTTGTCACCACTACGGACAGTAATGATCAGGCACTGGAAAGGCGGAAATGATTACGGAGCGTAATTCCAGCCGTGTTGCCGCGTCGGCGATCGCTGCGGCGGCGGGTTTGGTCGCTTTGTGCGCTACGCCGGCGCACGCGTCCGATACGCACAGGGTGACTGTGAAGGCAAAGGCGTCCGCGTCGAGCACCGTTTCCGTGTCGATTTCCCGGTTCTCGGATGTCGTCGCTCAAGTGGGCACATCCGCTCCGCGCTATTACGCCGGGCACGGCACTGGCTCGGCCTCCGCTTCGGCGACGGCGAGCGCCACAGCAACGGCGTCGGCCACACTGTCCGGGACCGGCTCGCTGGACAAGTTGCGCAAAAAGGCACATCAGCAGGCCCTCACTGCTGCGCGCCAGTCGGCAACCAAAGCTGCGAAAGCCCGCGCTACGGCGAAGGCGCGCTCCAGCGCCACAGCTGCGGCCCAGTCCGCCGCCACGAATCACGCCAACACGGCTGCGCTCGCTGCGGTGCCGGCCGCGGACGGTTCGAGCCCACCGAAGTTGCTGCTGGTTGCAATTGGGGATCCGTCGTTCAAGCCGTGCGGCGGGTCACTTCCAAAATCGGACGGGGCCAACTCGAACGGTGCGCAGTGGGTGTGCACGTTCGACGACGAATTCACTGGCAGTGCACTCGACCCGCGCAAGTGGACGGCGATGACCAGCGACGCGACCAAATACAGCGCGGGTGACTCGTGCTTCGTCGACGACCCGTCGAACATCGACGTCTCGAAGGCAGCTCTCCACCTGACGGTGCGGAAGACCGCTCCGTTCACCTGCTCTACGACGACTGGCCGCAAGACCACCACGCAGGCGGCGGCCAACGTGGCCACCATGAACAAGTTCGCGCAGGCTTACGGGCGCTTCGCGGTCCGCGCCAAGTTCCCGGCCACCACGGTCGCGGGCCTGCACGCCGCGCTCTGGCTGTGGCCGCAAAGCTACGTCTACGGGATGCTCTGGCCCCTGTCCGGAGAGATCGACATCGCCGAGGAGTACAGCGTCCACCCCGACCGCGCGATCCCCTACGTCCACTACGTCTTCGACCCTGCGACCGTCGACCTGGCCAGCAGCACAAACGTGCCGACGAACAACAACTGCCTGGTCAAGGACGTCGACAGCTTCCACGAATACGCAGTCGAGTGGACGCCGGAGTCGATGACGATCACCTATGACAAGAAGGTGTGCATGGTCGATCACTGGAGCGCGCTCAACATCGTCACTACGCCGGTGCAGGGCCACCCTCCGTTCGACCAGCCGTTCTTCATCGCGCTCACCCAAGCCGTGGGCGTGACCGGCAACGCGTTCGACCCGAACAACACACCGCTGCCGGGCACCACGACGATCGATTGGGTCCGCGTCTGGAAGTGAGGCCACCACTCCCCCTGTCTTGTGCCGTCTTCCCCTCCGTTGTGGTCTGTTTTCACCCGCTGGATTGAGCCACAGCGGAGGGGAAGACGCGCGATGTCGGGAAGAGTGAGTCCCGCATCGTCGTTGCGCCATCACTGGTGCGCGCCGACACCGATCCGGACCAGAATGGCAACAAGGACGACCGAGGGAGTGCGGGCGTGAACGATCGTGCAG
>DATFTS010000309.1:0-6276 GCA_035261645.1 Jatrophihabitans sp.
CCTGGCGTGCTCGAGCATTCGGCCCATCACCTCGTTGCGGCTTTCGGCGAGGTTGCGGGTCATGCCCTGCAGCTCGCCTCCGAACATGGACTTCAGCCCGGCGCCGAGCTGCGAGAACGCGTTGCGGGAGCGAACGGTCAGCCCGAACACCTCACCGCACACCCGCTGGATCTCCCAACCGGCGATCTCGTTCGTCGTTACGACCATCATGCGCGATGCGCCTCCTACTAATGCGGTGGATAGGTCAGTTGCGGTCGAAGTCGACGGCCGAATATGCGCGCAACTTGCCGAGCTGATGCAAGGAGTCGACGAGCCGGATCGTGCCCGACTTCGACCGCATGACGATGGATTCGGTCTGTACCGAGTCGGCGTAGTAGCGCACACCGCGCAACAGCTCGCCGTCCGTCACGCCGGTGGCGCAGAAGAAGATGTCCTCGCCCTGGACGAGATCCTCCGTCAGCAGCACACGGTCGAGGTCGTGCCCCGCGGCGATCGCCTTCTGCCGCTCCTCGTCGTCGCGCGGCCACAGCCGCGCCTGCATCACGCCGCCCATGCAGCGCAACGCTGCGGCGGCGATGATGCCCTCCGGTGTGCCGCCGATACCCATGAGCATGTCGACGCCGGTGCTGGGACGTGCGGCCGAGATCGCGCCCGCGACGTCGCCATCGCTGATGAACTTGATCCGCGCGCCCGCCTCGCGCACCTCGCGCACGAGCTGCTCGTGGCGGGGGCGATCAAGAATGCAGACCGTGACGTCCTCGGGGTGCCCGCGCTTGGCCTTGGCCACCCGCGCGATGTTCTCTGCCGGCGGCGCTGTGATGTCGATGGCGTCGACGGCCTCAGGCCCCGCCGCGATCTTCTCCATGTAGAACACCGCGGACGGGTCGAACATCGAGCCGCGCTCGGACACCGCGATCACCGCGATCGCCCCTGGCATGCCTTTGCTCATGAGCGTGGTGCCGTCGATGGGGTCGACGGCCACGTCGCACAGGGGACCGGTCCCGTCGCCGACCTCCTCGCCGTTGTACAGCATCGGTGCTTCGTCCTTCTCGCCCTCGCCGATGACGACCGTGCCGCGCATCGACACGGTGCCTATCAGCGCGCGCATCGCGTCCACAGCCGCCTGGTCGCCGCCGATCTTGTCGCCGCGTCCGACCCAGCGGCCCGCGGCCATGCCCGCCGCTTCGGTGACCCGCACGAGTTCGAGTGCGAGGTTGCGATCCGGGGCCTGCCGGGGGACGGCGAGAGCCGGCGGTACGCCGGTTGTCTGGTTGGTGTCGGGGGGTCCGTCGGTCATGGCGGTCTTCCTCTCGGCACGGACGCTCGCATTGAGCGCGGCGCGCGTCCGGCGGGCGCGAGGTCGGACTAGCCGGACGATCTCATCTTGGCAGACCGCCGGTGCGGGCAGGTCGGCGGAGAAAGGCTTCGGCGCCGAGTTCTAGTGTGCGGCGTGACCGTTTCGACGCTCGTCCGCACGCGGGTGGGCCTGCTGGCCGTGAGCGGGGGCGCCCTGTTGTGGGGCACTACCGGCGTCGCGGTGCGGATTATCCAGGAGCGGACCGGTCTGTCCGCCGTAACGGTCGGCTTCTACCGGGTCGTGATCGCCGCCGTCGTGGTCGCGCTCGCCTACCGGCAGCGGTTCGTGCACGTCGCCGTCAGCTTGTTCCGTAGGCACCCGATCGCGCTGACGGTGTCGGGCGCCGGGTTCGGCGCGTACCAGGCGCTGTACTTCATCGGCGTCCAGGACGTCGGCGTCAGCATTTCGACGTTGGTCAGCCTCGGCGTAGCGCCGGTCGCACTGGCGATCGGCGCCGCGGCGCACCGGCGGCGGCTGCCGCCGCTCGGCAGCCTGGCCGTGCTGGGCTGTGCTGTGCTGGGGTTGGCGCTGGTCTCGGTGCGCACCCAGTCAGGGTTGCCGGCGCCCCACCCGCTGCTGGGCGTACTGGCTTCGGTCGGTTCCGGGCTCGGCTACGCCGCCATTACCGCGCTGAGCCGCCGGATGTCGCACGAGGACCCGCTCGCGCTGACGGGGCTGACGAGCACGATCGGCGCCGTGGTGCTGCTGCCGTTCGCGATCGGAGCGGGGCTGGCGCTGCCGCGCGACGGCGTCGCGTCGTGGTGGCTGTTCTACATCGGCGTGGTGCCGACGATCTTCGCGTACGGGCTGTTCTACCGGGGCCTGCGCTCGACATCGTCCGAGGTAGCCGGCGTACTCACCCTGCTCGAGCCGCTGACCGCGGCCGTGCTCGCCGCGATCGTCGTCCATGAGGCGTTGACCGGGTGGGCGATCGTCGGTGGCTGCCTCATGCTGGTGGCCGTCGCCGCCCTCTACGCGCGCCGTCCGGTGCCGGAGGTCGGCGAGGTCCCGCCGCCGTAGGCGTCGGTGAGCTCGGGTCAGCTGTCCGCGTCGTGCTCGGCGATCGCCTTGTCGAGGCGCTCGCTCGCACCGTCCAGCCAGCGCTGGCAGATATCGGCGAGCTGCTCGCCGCGCTCCCAGAGCGCGAGCGACTCCTCGAGCGACTGCCCGCCGGATTCGAGCTTGGCGACGATGTCGCGCAGTTCGGCGCGGGCGGCCTCGTAGCTGGGTTCGGTCATCGGGCTAGACCCTACGTGGCCGCGGCCTCGAACTCGCCGCCCGCCACCCGCACCCGCAAGCGCCCGACCGCGTCCGCCGGCGCGCGGACGACCGTCCCGTCGTCGCTTCGCCGGACGACCGCGTAACCGCGGTCAAGGGTCGCCTGGGGCGACAGCGCGCGCACCCGTGCCCGGACGTGCTCCAGGTCGGCGTGGGCCGCGTGCAGTAGCCCGCTCACGCGCTGCCGGGCGCGGGCTCGCAGGGCATGAGTGTCGGACGACTCGCGCTCCACTCGGGCGCGCACCGTCCCGCGCAGCCGCTCAGGTAATCCCGCCATCAACTCGACCTCGCGCCCTATCCGGGTGTGGATGCAGGCTCGGGCACGGGCCCGCAACTCGCGCACCGAACGCGTCTCCTCGGCCAGGTCGGGCACGATGCGCTTGCCGGCATCGGTCGGCGTGGACGCGGCGACATCGGCCACCAGGTCGAGCAGGGGGCGGTCCGTCTCGTGGCCGATCGCGCTGACGACCGGCGTGTGCGCTGCGGCTACCGCGCGCACGAGCGTCTCGTTGCTGAACGGCAGCAGGTCCTCGACGCTGCCCCCGCCGCGGGCGATCACGACGACGTCCACGTCTGGGTCGCGGTCGAGGCGTTGCAGCGCCTCGACGACCTCGATCACCGCGTTGGGACCCTGCATCGCCACGTTCTCCAGACGGAACCGGGCGCCGGGCAGGCGACGTCGTGCGTTCTCGATCACATCGCGCTCCGCGGCGCCGGCCCGGCCGGTGATCAGCCCGACGGTGCGCGGCAGGAACGGCAGCGCACGCTTGCGATCGGCCGCGAACAGCCCTTCGGCGCTCAGCAGCCGGCGCAGCTCCTCGAGCCGGGCCAGCAGTTCACCGAGCCCGACCTGCCGGACCTCGGTGGCGCGCAGGCTCAGCGTCCCGCGTTCGAGGTAGAAGTCCGGACGGGCCCGCATGACGACGCGCGTGCCCTCGCCGACCGACTCCGGCAGCACCCCGCGCGGGCAGGTGACCGACAGGGAGATGTTCGCGTCAGGATCGCGCAATGTCAGGAACTGCGTGGCGACACCGGGACGCCGGGTCAGCTGCGCGATCTGCCCGTCCACCCAGATCTCGCCAAGGCGCGAGATCCACTCACTGATGCGGATGGCAACCACCCGCACCGGCACCGGCGACTCGGCCGACGTCTGCAGCCGGGCCACGTCAGTCGTCGTCGACGGTGTCGAACCGGGACGGAGTTGTGTGCCTGGGCTGGTTGATCGTCTTGCTCGTAGTGGCGGGCTTCTTCGCCGGCGCCTTCTTGGCGGGCGGCTTGTCGGTTGCGGCCTGCTGCGCCGGCGTCTTGCGCGCCTTCGCTGCCGCGCTCTGGGTGGACTGCTTGGCCGACGTACCGGCGCCGTTCTGCTCGGCGGTGTCGGCGGCCGGCTGCTCATCGCCGAGCAGTTCGTCGAGCAGCTGGCTGGCGGCCCGCGCGTGCATCGCCGGATCAGCGTCGCCGAGGCGCGTGGCGTGCAACTCGTCGGGCGAGATCGGGTCGTCGAACGTCGCCCAGGGTGGCGGCTCGTCGCTGCTGGGACGCCGGTTGATCACGTCGTCGCCGCGGGCCGCGAGCTGGGCATACCGCTGCTGCGCCCGAAGGGACACCTGCAGCGCAGTGCTCACCGCCAACATCGGTAGCTCTACGGCGCGGTCGGGCAGTTGCTTCGCCTCGTCCGCGGCGGTTGCGAGCAGGCCGATCAGCGCGCGTACTGGACTCGGTAGCTGCATCCGTCCACCCTGCCTGAAAAGTTGGCTCCGTACCATCGGGGGTGAGGTGGGACGCGTAGCGTCGACTCAGGCGCTCGCGATGAGCTGGAGGCAGGGTGCAGGACACACGCAAGCGGGTGCTGCTCGCGAAGCCGCGCGGCTACTGCGCCGGCGTCGACCGTGCGGTGCAGACCGTCGAGCACGCGCTCGAGCACTACGGCGCCCCGGTGTACGTCCGCAAGCAGATCGTGCACAACCTGCACGTCGTGCAGTCGCTGGAGAAGCGCGGTGCGATTTTTGTGGAGGAGAACGACGAGGTACCTGAGGGTTCGGTCGTTGTGTTCTCCGCGCACGGGGTCGCGCCGGAGGTCCATGAGCAGGCGGCCGCCCGCAGCTTGAAGACCATCGACGCGACGTGCCCGTTGGTGACGAAGGTGCATCACGAGGTCCGCCGGTTCGCCAGGGAGGACTACGACATCCTGCTGATCGGCCACGAGGGCCATGAGGAGGTCGTCGGCACGAGCGGAGAGGCGCCGGAGCACATCACCCTTGTCGACGGTCCGGACTCCGTCGCCGACGTCAAGGTGCGCGATCCGCAACGCGTGGTGTGGCTCTCGCAGACGACGCTGTCCGTGGACGAGACGATGCAGACAGTGGACGCGCTGCGCGCCCGGTTCCCTGCGCTGCAGGCGCCGCCGTCGGACGACATCTGCTACGCGACACAGAATCGCCAGGGGGCGGTGAAGGAGATCGCTCCGCAGGTGGACCTGTTCCTCGTCGTCGGCTCGCCCAACTCGTCGAACTCGGTGCGCATGGTGGAGGTCGCGACCGCGGCGGGTGCGCCCGCCGCGCACTTGGTCGAGAACGTCGCAGCGATCGACGAGACCTGGCTGAACGGCGTGGCGACCGTCGGCCTGTCGTCCGGCGCGTCCGTTCCCGAGATCCTCGTGCGCGAGGTGATGGACTGGCTGGCCGAACGCGGGTACGCCGACGTCCAAGAGGTCATGCACACCGAGGAGCGGCTGGCGTTCGCGCTGCCGCAGGAACTGCGCCGCGACCTGCGTGGTGGCGGCCCCGGTCAGCGCGGCTGACGCCGGCTACTGACCGGCGCTTCTCGGGCGGGCTAGCGCCGGCTGATCAGTCGGACGCCGGCGATGATCAGTACCGCGGCCGTAGCAGCGGCGATCGCCGGGAAGCCGTACACGAGGTAGTTGGCTGCGGCGTCCAGGACGACCTTCTTGTCGTGCAGCCCGCTCGAGCGCAGGTAGAGGTTGAACACGGCGCCGAGCGAATAGACGATGGGCGGCGCGATCACCACGGGGAACATGTGCGATCGCTTGACGACGAGGATCGCAACCACGGACGCGACGACGATGCCGATGTTGAAGCCGCCGCCCAGCTGGTTGGAGCCGACCGTGTCGATGACGCCGCCGACCGCGGCGATCGCGATCATCACCAGCAGCGCCGCCCACCACGGGATTCCGCGCCCGGGGGCGGCCGCTGCCGCCGCTTGCGGTGGCGGCTGCTCGACCTGCCGATCGGCCGCCCGAACCGCGCGCTCCTCACGGCCGCCGATCGGTCCGGCCGGCGCCCACTCATCCCGCTGGGCCGACGGACGCGCGGGTTGCTTGCGGAAGGCCGGCCCGTTCGCCGGCCGGCTCGTCGGAGCCTTCTCGCGTGGCGGAGCAGCGGCACGACTCGTCGCTGATGCAGAGTAGACGGCGGTCGCCGGGCCCCAGCCGTCGTCGTCGGATGGCTGCTGTGGCCAGTGACCCCGCTCACTGCCCGCGCCACGCCCCGACCCGTTTCCGGCCCCGTTTCCAGACACCGGCCACTGGCCGCCGTGCGGCGCGGGGGGTCGGGCCACGGTCACTCCTGTCGGACGGGGCGGCGCGCACGCGCCGTATTTGTCGTCACCGTACCCGCCAGGGC
>DATFTS010000310.1:0-6422 GCA_035261645.1 Jatrophihabitans sp.
GTCCTATAGTTGCGGGGTGCCAGGCCATCTCGCCGAGGTAGCTAAGCAGGCGGGCGTCAGCGAGGCGACCGTCAGCCGAGTGCTGAACGGCAAACCGGGAATCTCGGAGACCACCCGAGCTGCGGTCCTCACCGCGCTGGACGTGATGGGCTACGAGCGGCCGACGCAACTGCGTCGCGGCCGGGCCCGGATGGTCGGTCTTGTGGTGCCCGAACTGCAGAACCCGATCTTTCCCGCGTTGGCGGAGGTGATCAGCGGCGGGCTGGCGCAGCGCGGCTTCAACGCGGTGCTGTGCACCCGCACCGGAGCCATGTCCGAGACCGAGTACGTCGACATGCTTCTCGATCGGCAGGTCGCCGGGATGGTTTTCGCTGGAGGGCAGTACGCCGAGGAGGACGCGCCGCACGAGCACTACGAGCGGTTGCGAAAGCTGCGGCTCCCGGTGGTGCTCCTCAACGCGGCGGCCGACCGCATGGAGTTTCCGCGCGTCTCCACCGACGACGCCGTGGCCATGGAGCAGGCGTATAACCATCTGAGTTCGCTGGGACACGAGCGGATCGGACTGGTCCTCGGGCCCTCGGATCACGTCCCATCCCGGCGCAAGCTCGCGGCCTACGAGGCGGCCGAGCAGCGCGCCGGCAGGGCCGCCGCGCCGGAACTGGTCGAGCGCAGCATGTTCTCCCTCGAGGGCGGGCAGGCCGCGGCGAACCGGCTGGTCACGCACGGCGCCACCGGCGTCATCTGCGCCAGCGACCCGCTCGCGCTCGGCGCGGTGCGCGCGGTGCGGCGCCGAGGCCTGCAGGTCCCGGGCGACGTGTCGGTGGTCGGCTTCGACGATTCGGCGTTCATGAACTGCACCGACCCGCCGCTGACGACGGTGCGCCAGCCGATCGAGGCGATGGGCCGGGCGGCGGTCGCAATGCTGGCCAGCCAGATGGAGGGGACCGCGATACCGGCCGAGGAGCTGTTCTTCGAGCCCGAGTTGGTGGTCCGTGGTTCCACCGGGCCGGCACTCGCGCGCATCAACCGGACGGCGTAACTGCAAAGATTCGATTAATTTTCGTCGATCTCTTGCATTGAAAAGTTCGCCATGCGTAGTCTCCCTGTCACCTCATAGGGGAGGGTCAGTGGCCGAACTTCCGCCGGGCGCGCCGGATTGGTGGCGGAACGCCGTCGTCTACCAGGTCTACGTCCGCAGCTTCACCGACACGAACGGCGACGGCACGGGCGACCTAGGCGGTGTCGTCGACCGGCTGCCGTACCTGCGCGACCTAGGCGTCGACGCGCTCTGGTTCAACCCCTGGTACCCGTCGCCGATGGCCGACAGCGGTTACGACGTCATCGACTACCGCGCGATCGACCCGCAGTTCGGCACCTTGGCGCAGGCCGAGCAGCTCATCGAGCAGGCCGCCGATCTCGGCATTCGGACGATCATCGACATCGTTCCGAACCACGTCTCGAACCAGCACCCTTGGTTCCTCGAGGCGCTCGCCGCCGAACCCGGTTCGGCGCAGCGGGCGCGGTTCTGGTTCCGGGCCGGCGCGGGCCACGACGGTGAACTCGCCCCCAACAACTGGCAGTCGATCTTCGGCGGGCCGGCGTGGACGCGGACAAAGGACGCCGATGGCCGTCCGGGTGAGTGGTACCTGCACCTGTTCGCGCCCGAGCAGCCGGACCTCAACTGGACACACCGGGACGTGTGGCGTGAGCACGAGGACGTGCTGCGGTTCTGGTTCGACCGGGGCGTCGCCGGCATCCGGATCGACTCCGCTGCACTCCTGGTCAAGGACCCGCGCCTCGTCGACGACTCGGCGCAGCGGCCCGCCGCTGACCCGCACCCGTTCACCGACCGGGACGACCTGCACGAGATCTACCGCGGCTGGCGCCGGCTCGCCGACACGTACCCGGAGCCGCGCGTGCTGGTCGGCGAGGTCTGGTTGCCGGACCCCGAACGATTCGCGCGCTACCTTCGCGCGGACGAACTGCACACCGCGTTCAATTTCGACTTCATGTCTTGCCCGTGGGACGCAGCCGCCCTGCGTGCCTCGATCGACGGCACGCTGGCTGCGCACGAGCCGGTCGGCGCGCCGGCCACGTGGGTGCTCGCCAACCACGACGTGACGCGCACCGTCACCCGATACGGCCGCGCCGACACGTCCTTCTCCTTCCAAGCCAAGCGCGAGGGAACGCCGACCGACCTCGCGCTCGGGAACAGACGGGCGCGCGCGGCTGCCCTGCTCACCATGGCGCTGCCCGGTTCGCTGTACATCTACCAGGGGGAGGAACTCGGCCTGCCGGAGGTCGAGGACATCCCGGCCGACCGACGGCAGGACCCGATGTACTTCCGCTCCGGTGGCATCGACCCCGGCCGGGACGGGTGCCGCGTGCCGCTGCCGTGGCGCGGCACCGAACCGCCGTACGGCTTCAGCCCCGTCGCCGACCACCCCACCTGGCTGGACCAGCCGGGTGACTGGGCGCGCTACACGGTCGCCGCACAGTCCGGCGACCCGGCGTCGATGCTGTCGCTCTACCGCACGGGGCTGCACCTGCGTCACTCGCGGCTCGCGTTCGGCGACGGCTTCGCCTGGTTGCCGTCACCGCCCAACGTGCTCGCCTTCACACGCGGGCGCAGCCTCGCCTGCTTCGTCAACTTCGGCGCGGCACCGGTGGAGCTGCCCGAGAACGCCACCATCCTGCTAGCGAGCGGACCGCTGGACGGCGGCCGGCTTCCCGAGGACACCGCCGTCTGGCTCGACTGGCCCAGACCGCGGAGTACGGAATCGCAGTCGCGTCATCCACACCCACAGGTCCACGAGGAGTGACCATGAAGCCAGCCCGCATCGCGATCGCCGCGGTGACAGCGATGACGCTGCTTGCCGCCGCCGGCTGTTCGAGCAGCTCGAAGAAGAACCCGGGGAACCGCAACTCGCCAGCCGCCAACCAGGCCGTCACGATCAGCGTCGCGTCGCTGATCCCGGGCAGCACGACGGAGGCGACACAGCAGTTCAACAACCAGATCGCCGAATTCGAGAAGGCCTACCCGAAGATCCACGTCAAGTCGGTGCAGTACCAGTGGACCGGGCCCACGTTCGCCGCCAAGCTCGCCGCCGGAACGCTCCCGACGGTCTTCACCGTGCCGTTCACGGACGGTCGCACGCTCGGCCAGAACGGCCAGCTGGCCGACCTCACCGACCAGGCCAAGCAGCTGCCGTACTTCGACAAGTTCAACCCGGCGGTCATCGCGGAAGGCACGGCCGCCGACGGCAAGGTGATCGCGCTGCCGACCGCCGCATACGCGCAGGCGCTGCACTACAACCGCAAGCTGTTCCGGCAGGCCGGCCTCGACCCTGACAACCCACCGACCACCTGGGACGAGGTGCGTGCCGACGCGAAGCAGATCGCACAGAAGACCGGCAAGGCCGGCTACGCGGAGATGGGCAAGAACGACAACTCCGCCGGCTGGATCCTCACGACGCTCGTCCACGCTTTCGGTGGCCGGATGGAGACCGGGACCGGTACGAGCGCCAAGACGACGCTGGACAACCCGCAGACCAAGCAGGTGTTGCAGTTGCTGCATGCCATGCGGTGGGATGACAACTCGATGGGCACGCACTTCGACTGGGGTTGGAGCGACATCAACCAGGCATTCGCCGCCGGCCAGGTCGGGATGTTCGTCAACGGCTCGGACATCTACACCAACCTTGTACAGGCATCGAAGGTGGATCCGACCATCTACGGCATCACCACCATCCCGCTGGCCGACAACTCTCAGGCCGGCGTACTGGGCGGCGGCACGCTGGCCGCGGTCCGTCCGGACGCCAGCGACGCGGAGAAGGACGCCGCGGTGAAATGGATCGACTTCTACTACGAGCAGCCGCTGATCGACAAGGCACAGGCCATCCGCAACGCGAAGACGCTCATCGCATCCAAGCAACCTGTCGGCGTCCCCGAACTGCCGGTTTTCGACAAGGCGCAGTACGACCTCGAGACCACCTGGAAGAAGCCCTACATCAACGTGCCGCAGCAGCAGATGACGCCGTTCACGAGCAAGATCTTCGACCAGCCGCTCATCCCGGAACCGGCTGCGTCGACGCAGAGCGTGTACCACGCGCTCGACGCGGTGGTGCAAGCCGTGCTGACGGACAAGAACGCGAACATCGACCAGCTGCTCTCGAGCGCGAACGATGTGGCGCAGAGCGCCGTCTCGCAGGGCAAGTGACGCCATGAGGACGTCGGGTGGCCGAGGGAGTCTCATCCCCTCCCCGGCCACTCGGCTCCATGTCGGCGCGGTGCGGGACGAGGTGACCGCGGTCCCGGAGGACCGCGGTCAGGTCCCGCGGCGGCCGGCCACCACCCGACGGCGGGCGTCACCCCTGCGCTGGACGCGCAACGGCGGCCTGACGGCACTGCTGTTCATGCTTCCCACGCTGTTGATCTTCGGTGCGTTCTCGTGGTACCCGATCACACGCACCGTCGTCATGGCGTTCCAGCACACCAACCTGGTGCTGCCGGCCAGGTGGGTGGGCTGGGAGAACTTCCGCAACGTATGGGACGACCCGCTGTTCCCGATCGCGGTGCGCAACACGCTGTACTTCGCCGGTCTGGCCCTGGTGTTCGGCTACCCGATCCCGCTCGCTGCGGCGGTACTCATGAGCGAACTGCGCCGCGGCCGGGGGCTGTTCAGCGTGCTGGCCTACCTACCGGTCGTCGTCCCGCCGGTCGTCGCCGTGCTGCTGTGGAAGACGTTCTACGACGCGGGCCCGCACGGGGTCTTCAACACGGTGCTGGGCTGGGCCGGGCTGGGACCGTACCCGTGGTTGCAGTCGCCGCACTGGGCCATGCCGTCGCTGGTGCTCGAGTCCACGTGGGCGAACGCCGGCGGCACGGTGATCATCTACCTCGCGGCGTTGCGCGGTGTGAACCGGGACATGTACGAGGCGGCGGCACTCGACGGCGCCGGCGTGTGGCGCAAGGTCTGGCACGTCACGGTGCCGCAACTGCGCGGCGTCCTGCTCGTCACGATGATCCTGCAGATCATCGGCACCGCGCAGGTGTTCCTCGAGCCGTACCTGTTCACTTCCGGCGGCCCGGACAACTCCACCGTCACAGTGCTGCTGCTGATCTACAACTACGCGTTCGGCAACAGCCTCGGCGGCGACTACGGCAGCGCCACCGCACTGAGCCTGATGCTCGCCGTGTTCCTGGCGGTCTTCTCACTGATCTATCTGCGCCTGACGAGGTCTTGGAGCGACGGATGACGACCTCCACGTTCCGCCCGGCGACGGCGACGGCGAAGTCCCGGAGGTCGGAAGCACCGCAAGGCGGTGAACAGGGCGGCGGGCTCGTACTGCCGATGGAGTGGCGCCGACCGGTCGTGCGGTACGTGCTGGGTACCACGCACGTCATCCTTTTCGTGGCGCTCATCGTGCTGGGCCTCGGGCCGATCCTGTGGCTGGCGAAGTCGGCGATCACGCCGACGCCGGACACGCTCAGCAACCCGATGTCGCTGTTCCCGAACGGCGTCGCTTGGGGCAACGTCTCTGCCGCCTGGACCGACGTCCAGGTGTGGCGCTACTTCCTGAACACCGTCGTCCTGGCGCTTGGCTCTTGGGCGGCGCAGCTGATCGTGGCGACGACCGGTGGCTATGCGCTGTCCGTGCTTCGGCCGAAGTACGCCAAGGTCGTCAAAGGACTGCTGCTCGCCACACTCTTCGTGCCTGCGGTGGTGCTTCTGGTGCCTCTCTACATCGAGATCGTCCATCCGCCGATCGTTCACACGTCCTTGATCGACAGCTACTGGGCGGTGTGGCTGCCGGCCGGCGCCAGCGCGTTCAACGTCGTGCTCGTCACCCGGTTCTTCGACAACCTGCCACGCGAGATCTTCGAGGCCGCCCGAGTGGACGGCGCCGGCGCGTTCCGGCTCTTCTTCTCGGTGGTGCTGCCGATGTCGCGACCGATCCTCGGCGTGGTGTCGGTGTTCGCGGTGCTCGCGTCGTGGAAGGACTTTCTCTGGCCGCTGCTGGTGCTCACCGAGCCCAGCGAACAACCGCTGTCGGTTCGGCTGCCGGCGATTCAACCGCAGACGCAACTCGGCGTGTTCCTCGCGGCGTTGCTCATCGCTACGCTCGTTCCGATCGCGGCGTTCGTGGTCTTCCAGCGCTCGTTCTTGCGCGGCTCGGGGCTGGGCGGCGCGCTCAAGGGCTGAACAGGCGCCCCACTCGGCGGGCCGATGCCTCGTCCTTATCGCGATCGTCGCCGGCAGCAGCGTGTGGCGACGTAGCGGGCGATCTGCCGGCGTGTCCCCACGCTCGGTCGCCACACACTAAGCCCAAGGCCGGGCGTCGAACCGCGGCTCCATGTTCGCCACCCGCCACTCATCCCTGGTGATCGCATATTCGACCCCGCCGAGCTCGGAATCGGCA
>DATFTS010000311.1:0-1633 GCA_035261645.1 Jatrophihabitans sp.
GCGTCTACCTCGACCCCGATGGCCGCGACCTCGAGCCGGATGCCCGCCAGCTCTGGGTTGAGCGCGACGGAGAGGTGCTCGCCACCCTGCGCGTGCTCCGTGATCCGGACGGCACGGCGCGCATCGGGCGGGTGGCGACGGCCGTATCGGCACGAGGCACCGGCCTCGCCGCGGCGTTGATGCGGCGCGCGCTCGAACTGGTGCCGGCCGACGAGGTCGTCCTCGGTGCGCAGGCGTACCTCGAGCGCTGGTACGAGCAGTTCGGCTTCGTCCGCACCGGCCCTGACTACATCGAGGACGGCATCCCGCACCTGCCCATGCGGCTGAACCGAGGATCTGCGTCGCGCCGGTTAGATTCCTTCGGTGAGTGACGAGGCCGAGCTGCCCTGGCCGGACGTCGACCTACCGGCCGAGTTCGAGCGGGCCGACGTCGACGCCAGCCTGCGCGGTGGGGACGAGTTCGCCGCGCTGCACCTCGCGCAGCGGGTGCTGCAGGATCGGCTCACCGGCGCCGTCCTGCCGCCCGAGCTGATGGAGAAGGTCACCGCGCAACTGCTCGACATCGTTGACGCCGTCGCCGCGTACCAAAGACCGGAGGCGGACCGGATCGACGGCTGGCGTCCCGATCTGCCGGGCCGTGGCCACCCACTATTGCCGCCGTACGTCATCGATTCCGAGGGCGACGAGACGTTGACCGGTGTCGTGACCTTCAGCCGATTCCATCTAGGCGGTAACGGCGCGGCGCACGGCGGTGCGCTGCCACTGCTCTTCGACGACGTGCTGGGGCGCGTGATGAACCACAACCAGCCCGGCGTCTCACGCACCGCGTCGCTCACCGTGAACTACCGCCGGATCACCCCGTTGGACGTCGAACTGCGGTGGGAGGCGTCACGCGATCGGGTGGACGGACGCAAGCGGTGGGGATCGGCGCGGCTGTTCGACTCGTCCGGGCTGCTGCTGGCCGATGCCGACGGACTGTTCCTGCAACTGCTGCCCGGCCAGCCCTGATCGTCCTTGGCCGGCTTGGCGGGCAACATGATCGGTTATCCGATAACCTCGCCTCGAGTATCCGTTTAGCTCCTATTTGAACCCGCCTCGCGTCGCGTCATTGACGTCACCGCGCGCCGTCAAGCAGTGACTGCGCCAGGAGCCCGCCATGCAAGAGCGATCGCCCGCCGCTCCGCCTCGGCCGTTCGTCGTCGGTTCGCTCGACCGGAGGATGGCGATCGAGCGGATCGCCTTCGACGTGCAGGCAGTGCTCGGCTTCGCACCCGAGGACCTGATCGGCTCGCCGCTTTCGCGACTCGTCGTACCGACCGAACGTGGGCGATTCACGGACTTGGTGGCCCGCGCCGGTCGATCCGCGGACGGCGCCGGCGACGCGCTCGCCATCCGATCGCGAAGCGGCGCACCTCGCCTGTGCCATCTTCTGCTGCGCCGCGGCGGCCTGGGACCCGGCTACTCCTTTGCGCTGATTCTCAATGAGGCCGAACCGGAGGCCGGTGAGGCCGAACGCTCACTGCCTGCCACGCTCAGCCCTCGCGAGTCGGAGGTCGTGAACGCCCTGGTCGACGGCGATCGACCGCCTGCGATCGCCCGCAACCTGCACCTCACTCCCGCGACGGTCCGAAAC
>DATFTS010000312.1:0-4096 GCA_035261645.1 Jatrophihabitans sp.
GCGCTCCCCGATGCGCTCGATTGCCTCCACCGGCAGCGTGGTGTCGAACGGAACGATCGTGGCCGCGACGTGCGGGATCCGCCCGACGGCGGCCGCGATGCGGTCGGCGGTGCGGTCGTGCAGCAGCCGCTGGGAGATCCGGTGGAATGTGCGGCGGGGGAGCAGGATCGTCACCTCGGCGCGGTCCTCGATGACAGTGTTGAGCGCCAGCTCGCTGACCGCTCGTTCCAAGCGCCGATCACTGCACTCGACGAGCTCGAGCGGATAGCGCTCGTTGAGCCCACGGTCGATCCACTCGCGCTGCAACTGGTCGGCGGCCTCGCTGTCGAGGACGAAGTGCACGACGCGCATGTCGGTCGGGCGCATGCTGCCCGCATAGCGCAATGCGCGCAGCACGGCGAGGTCCAGCCGGTCGACGAGCACGAGGACCGTGTGCCGCGCGTAGTGCGGCGCTTCGACACCGTCCTGCCGGGCAGCGGTCACGACGTCGAGTGAGCGTGCCTCGGAACGGTATTGCGAGTTCAGCCGCATCAAAGCTATCCAGCCGACCGGGAAGAGCAGCACCACCAGCCACGCACCCTCGCGGAACTTCACGACGGCGAAGATCAGGACCACGAGCGCCGACACCACACCGCTTGTCGCGTTGACGATCAGCTTGCCCCGCCAGCCGGGCTGCCGGTGGGTGTGGTGATATTTGGCGATGCCGAGCCCCGCCATGGTGAAGCCGGTGAACACCCCGATGGCATAGAACGGGATCAGCGCGTTGACCTCCGCGCCCACGACGCAGAGCAGCGCGACGGCGAGCGCAGTGAGCGTGATGATCCCGGTGCTGAAGGCGAGCCGGTGGCCGCGCCGGGTGAGCTGCCTGGGCAGGAACGAGTCCTCGGCAATGAAGCTGGCGAGGAACGGGAAGCCGGTGAACGGCGTGTTCGCGCCGGTGATGAGGATCAGCGCGGTGGCGAGCTGCACAACGATGAATCCGAAGTGCCCGATCCACGCTGTGCCGAACGCAGCCTGTGCCACCTGGCTGATGACGGTCGGCGTACCGCCCTCGAACGGGGTCGCGTGCGTCTTCCAGGCGAGGAACGACACGCCGAGGACGAGCGTGCCGAGCAGCGCGCTCATGACCGTCAGCGTCTTCCGTGCGTTGCGCCCGGCCGGCGCCTTGAACGCGCTGACGCCGTTGGAGATCGCCTCGAGTCCGGTCAGTGACGCGCCGCCGTTCGCGAACGCCTTGAGCAGGACGTAGATGGCGGCCGCCGAGAGGATCGCGTGCTGGGTGTCGTGCACCGAGATGAGGTGGCTGGTCTGCGTCGCCGTGTAGGTGATGTGCGGCAGGTCGCCGAAGAGATCGCGGAAGACCCCGATGATCACCACGAGCCCCGCCGAGGCCACGAAGAAGTAGGTCGGGAAGGCGAAGGCGCGGCCGGCTTCGCGCACCCCGCGCAGGTTTCCGTACGCGAGCAGCAGGACGACCCCGACGGTGATGGCGGTGAGCGTGTACCTGCCGGGATGCAGATGCGGGTTGATGGAGACTATCGCCGCGACACCGGCCGCCGACTGCACTGCCACCGTGACCACATAGTCGATCAGCAGCGCGACCGAGGCGATCTGCGCCACTCGCGGGCCGAAGTTCTCGCGTGCGACGACGTACGAGCCGCCGGCCCGCGTGTAGAGCATCACGACCTGGCGGTAGGACAGCGTGGTGAGCACGAGCAGGCCGAGGACGACGGCAGTCAACGGCATCAGAAGGTGGAAGCCGGCCAGCCCGAAGATGGGCAGCAGGACGAGCAGCATCTCCTCAGAGCCGTACGCAGACGACGAGATGCAGTCGCTGGACAGCACGCCGAGCGCCGCCTTCTTCGACAGCTTCTCGTCGTGCATCGCCTCGTTGACCAGTGGCTTGCCGAGGAGCACGCGCTTGACCCGATAACCGAGGGTTTCGGGCAGGTCCACATCGACCGTGGAGGTCACGCTTCGACGCTAGGCACGCCCGGACCGCCGCGGCCGAATCCTCACGCATTCCTCACGGGTGCGCTCGGTCACGTCCGAGGGCCGGACGAGCGCCGCTCTGGGTCGCGGGCAGGATGGGAACGTGACGCAGACTCGGCCGGAACTCGCCGGCGACTTCGGGATGGTTGCCTCAACCCACTGGCTCGCGTCAGCAGTGGGCATGGCGATGCTCGAACGCGGCGGCAACGCGTTCGACGCCGCGGCCGCTGCCGGCTTCACTCTCCAGGTCGTCGAGCCGCACCTGAACGGGCCCGGCGGCGAGGTGCCGATGCTGATCCGGCGCGCGGATTCGGACGAGATCATGGTGGTCGCGGGCCAGGGCTGTGCGCCTGCCGAAGCGACCATCGGGCACTTCACCGCGCTCGGCCTCGACCTCGTTCCCGGCACCGGTCACCTGGCTGCGTGCGTGCCGGCCGCGTTCGACGCCTGGCTGACACTGCTCGAGCGGTTCGGCACGATGTCGCTGCCGGACGTGCTCGCCCCCGCCATCAGCTACGCCCGCAACGGCTATCCGGTGCTGCCGGCGATCTCGCGCACCATCGCGGCGGTCGAGCAGTTGTTCGTCGAGCACTGGCCGAGCTCGGCGGCGGTGTACTTGCCCGACGGCGCCGTGCCGCGGCCGGGAACTCGGATGGCCAACCCGACGCTCGCCGACACCTATGAGCGGCTCGCCCGGGTGGCGCCCGATCGCGAGCGTGCAGTGGCCATCCAGGCCGCGCGGGATGCTTTCTACCGCGGCTTCGTCGCCGCTGCGATCGACGAGTTCGTGCGGGTTCCGGTCATGGACACATCCGGCACTGCGCATGCCGGCGTGCTCAGAGCGGACGACCTCGCGGTCTGGCAGACCCCGCTCGAGGCGCCCGCGATGCTCGACTTCGGCCGCTACCGCATCGCCAAGACCTTGCCGTGGGGGCAGGGACCCGTCTTGCTGCAGCAGCTTGCGTTGCTCGCCGGTTTCGACCTTGCCGACACTGGCCCCGCCGACCCACAGCTCGTCCACGTGGTGATCGAGTCGGCCAAGCTCGCGTTCGCCGATCGTGAGGCCTTCTACGGCGACGTGCCGGACGTCCCGCTGGCCGCGCTGCTTTCGGCTGACTACGCCGACCAGCGACGCAAGCTGATCACCGAGGACGCCAGCGCTGAGCTGCGGCCGGGCAGCCCGGACGGGCGGATCCCGCGGCTGCCCACGCCCGTCGCCGGCGTGAGCAGCGCGGGCGTCGGCGAGCCGACCACCTCTGAGATCGAGCCGCAAGTCGATGCCTACGGCGCAACCCGCGGCGACACCTGTCACGTCGACGTCGTCGACCGGTTCGGCAACATGGTGTCGGCGACGCCCAGCGGCGGCTGGCTGCAAAGTTCGCCGGTGATCCCCTCGCTGGGCTTCGGCCTCGGCACCCGAGCGCAGATGTTCTGGCTCGAGCCGGGCCTGCCGAACTCGCTAGCGCCCGGCAAGCGGCCGCGCACGACCCTGTCGCCGTCTTTCGCACTGCGCGACGACCAGCCGTATCTCGCCTTCGGTACGCCGGGCGGTGATCAGCAGGACCAGTGGCAGCTGCCGTTCTTCCTCTTCCACACCGTCTTCGGCATGAATCTGCAACAGTCGATCGACGCGCCCACGTGGCATACCAACCACTTCCCGTCGTCCTTCTATCCGCGCGACGCCCACCCGCGTGCGATCGTCGCGGAGTCGCGGCTCGGCGCGACGACGTTGGCCGACCTGCGTCGCCGTGGGCATCTGGTGACCGAGGTTGACGGCTGGTCACTGGGCCGCCTCTCCGCCGTTAGCAGCGAGCCGGGCGGTTTCCTGCGCGCGGCGGCGAACCCAAGAAGCGCGCAGGGGTACGCGGTAGGTCGCTGATCGACAACGGCGCGTTGCGATCGGCGCAGGCCCCGTTCGGGTGACAGGATGAGCGCGCGGGTCGAGAGGGGGCTTGGTGGAGCGACTGACTCCGGAGGACTACTTCCGCGAAGCACTTGCCGTGCTGGGCGAGTACGGCAGCGAAGCGCTCACCATCGCGGTGCTCTGCGAACGCCTGCAAGTGACGAAGGGATCCTTCTACCACCACTTCGGCGGCATGCCCGG
>DATFTS010000313.1:0-5004 GCA_035261645.1 Jatrophihabitans sp.
GGGATGCAGTGCACGTCCGGTGCCCGGCCGAGGACGTCGCAGATCTCGAAGGCGGCCGTCTTCTGCCCCTGCAGCCGGAACGGGTTGACCGAGTTGACCAGCGCCACCGGGTAGTCGACGGCGAGCTTGCGCGCGAGTTCGAGGCAGTCGTCGAAGTTGCCGTCGACCTGCAGCAGCTTCGCGCCGTGGACGAGGGCCTGGGCCATCTTCCCGAGCGCGATCTTGCCCTGGGGCACGAGCACGGCGCAGGTCATCCCGGCCCGGACGGCGTAGGCCGCGGCGCTCGCCGACGTGTTGCCGGTCGAGGCGCAGATCACTGCCTTCGCACCCTCCTCCGCGGCCTTCGAGATCGCCATCGTCATGCCGCGGTCCTTGAACGACCCGGTGGGGTTTGCACCCTCGACCTTGAGGTAGACGTCGCACGCCGTGCGCTCGGAAAGTGCGCGCGCCGGGACGAGCGGCGTGCCGCCCTCGAAGAGGGTGACGTTCGGCGTGGCGTCGGTGACCGGTAACCGGTGGCGGTAGGCGTCGATCAGGCCCGGCCACGTCGTCGCGCCCATCGTCAGCCTCCCGCCATGCCTTCGACGCGCAAGACCCCGGCGGTACGCCGCACGAACGGCATGCGGGCCAGATTGTGCACGGTCGCGCTCAGCGCGGCGTCGCGGGCGGTGTGCGTCACGATCACGAGTGTCGCCGCGTCGCCGCGTCCTTCCTGCCGCACGGTCTGGATGCTCACGCCGTGCTCGGCGAATCCGGTGGCGACCTGCGCCAGCACGCCGGGCTGGTCGTTCACGTCGAGCGCGACGTGGTAGCGGGTGTCGACCTCGCCCATCGGCTGCACCGGCAGGTCGGCGTAGGCGCTCTCCCCCGATCCGCGGCTGCCGTTCACGCGGTGCCGCGCCACCGCCACTAGGTCGCCCAGGACGGCGCTGGCGGTCGGCGAACCGCCCGCGCCACGGCCGTAGAACATCAGCGAGCCGGCCGCGTCGGCTTCGACGAACACCGCGTTGAACGCGTCACCGACGCCTGCCAGTGGGTGGGCCCGGGGAATCATCGCCGGGTGCGTGCGGACGGACACTCGCTCGCCCTCAGGGCCTTGGACGCGCTCGCAGATCGCGAGCAGCTTGACCGTGCAGTCGATCGCTCTCGCGCTGGCGATGTCCGCCGCTGTCACGTCGCCGATGCCCTCGCGGTAGACGTCGGACATCGTGACCCTGGTGTGGAACGCGAGGCCGGCGAGGATCGCCGCCTTCGCCGCGGCGTCGTAACCGTCGACATCAGCGGTGGGGTCGGCCTCCGCGTAGCCGAGCGCCGTCGCCTCTGCCAGCGCCTCGTCGAAGCCGGCACCCGTCGCGTCCATCCGCGACAGGATGAAGTTGGTCGTGCCGTTGACGATGCCCATGACCCGGGTGATGCGGTCGCCGGCGAGCGACTCGCGCAGCGGGCGCAGCAGCGGGATGGCACCGGCGACCGCCGCTTCGTAGTAAAGGTCGACGCCGGCTTTGGCCGCCGAGTCGTGCAGCGTGGCGCCGTCATCGGCCAGCAGTGCCTTGTTGGCCGTGACCACGCTCTTGCCGTTCTCCAGCGCGCTGAGCAGCAGCGCGCGCGCCGGCTCGATCCCGCCGATCACCTCGACGACGAGGTCGACGTCGTCGCGCGCCACCAGCGCCGCCGCGTCGGTAGTGAGCAGTTGAGCAGGGACGTCGGTGTGCCGCGCCGGGCGACGAACCGCGATGCCGGGAGCTCGAGCGGCGCACCGATCCGCTTTTCCAGATCGGCCGCGTGCTCATCCAGCAGCCGAACCACCTGCGACCCGACGACGCCGCAGCCCAACAGTGCGACGCGCAGCGGCGCGGTCACTGCCCCACCCCGGTGTCGAGGCTGAGGAGGTCGTCCTCTGTCTCGCGGCGGACGAGCACCTGGCTCGCCCCGTCGCGCACCGCGACGACCGGCGGCCGCGGGACGAAGTTGTAGTTGCTGGCCATGCTGCGGCAGTACGCGCCGGTGGCGGCGACGGCAAGCAGGTCACCGGGCTGCACGTCACCCGGCAGCCAGGTGTCGCGGACGACCACGTCGCCGCTCTCGCAGTGCTTGCCGACCACCCGGGTGAGAACGGGCGCAGCGGTGGACGCGCGGTTGGCGAGCACGCAGGTGTAATCGGCGTCGTACAGAGCAGTGCGGATGTTGTCGCTCATGCCGCCGTCAACGGAGACATACCTACGGGTATGGCCGCCGTCGAGCAGCACGTCCTTGACGGTCCCGACCTCGTAGACGGTGATCGCGCTCGGGCCGACGATCGCCCGCCCCGGCTCCACAGACAGCCGCGGCGGACGCAGCCCCACCGACGCGCATTCGACCTCGACGATGCCGCGCAGCCGCTCCATGGTCTGCTTGGGTGACTCCGGGTCGTCGCCGGCCACATACGCGATGCCGAGGCCGCCGCCGAGGTTTATCTCGTCCACTTGCACCCCGTGAACGTCGCGGATCGTGGCCGCCAGGCCGACCACCCGGTGCGCCGCCACCTCGAACCCAGAGGTCTCGAAGATCTGCGAGCCGATGTGCGAGTGCAGCCCGGCAAGTTCGAGGGACGGGGCGTCGAGCACGGCCTCGACCGCCCGCTCCGCCACGCCGTCGCGCAGCGAGAAGCCGAACTTCTGGTCCTCGTGCGCAGTGGCGATGAATTCGTGCGTGTGTGCCTCGACGCCGACCGTCACACGCACCAGCACGCGCTGCCGCACGCCGGCGGCCGCCGCCACCGAGGCGAGTCGGTCGATCTCCGCGAACGAGTCGACGATGACGTGTCCGACGCCGACTTGTACGGCCCGCTCCAGCTCGCGCACCGACTTGTTGTTGCCGTGCATGGCGATGCGCCCGGCCGGAAACCCGGCCGCCAGCGCGACGGCGAGCTCGCCTCCGGTACACACGTCCAGGCCAAGACCTTCTTCGTCGATCCACCGGGCGACCGTCGTGCAGAGGAAGGCCTTGCCCGCGTAGTAGACGTCGACGCCGTCGAACGGTGCGGCGTAGGCGCGGGCACGGGCCCGCAGATCGTCCTCGTCGAGGAACAGCGCGGGGCTGCCGTGCTCGGCGACCAGCGACGGGATCGCGACGTCGCCCAGGCGGAGCACGCCATCGACGCGCTGCGCCGAAGCCGGCCAGATCAACGGATCCACCTGGTTCGGGTCGGCAGGCGGGCCGGACGGGTGCGGGTCGGGAAGGACGTCCCCGTGCCGGGGCCCGGCCGGGTGCGCGTTTCGACTCATCGCGTCCGCTCGCTCATCAGGCCTACATCCGCTCAGGAGCGCTGACGCCGAGCAGGCCGAGCCCGTTGGCGAGCACGATGCGAGTGGCGTCGTTCAGCCACGCCCGGGAGCGGTTGACGTCGGTGATCGGATCGTCGCCCTGCGGGATGATCCGGCAGTTGTCGTACCAACGGTGATAGGTGCCGGCGAGGTCCTCGAGGTAGCGGGCCACCCGGTGCGGTGCACGCAGTTCGGCACCGGTCGCCACGATGCGCGGGAACTCCCCCAGCGCGGTCAGCAGCGCTGCCTCGTACGGGCTGTCCAGCAACTCGGGCCGGAACACGTCCAGACCGATGCCGAAGTCAGCGGCGTTGCGCTTGGCGTTGCAGGTCCGCGCGTGTGCGTACTGCACGTAGTAGACGGGGTTGTCGTTCGACCGGCGGGTGACCTCGGCGATGTCGAGCGTCAGCGGGGTGTCGGCGGACCACCGGGCGAGCGAATACCGGCCGGCATCGACGCCGACGAGGTCGACGAAGTCGTCGAGCGTGACGATGGTGCCCGCCCGCTTGGACAGCCGCAGCTCCTCGCCGTCCTTCACCAGCTTGACCAGTTGCCCGATGAGCACCTCGATGGTCTGATCCGGATCGTCCCCCGCGCAGGCCGCTATCGTCCGCAGCCGGCCGACATAACCATGGTGATCGGCGCCGAGCATGTACACGCAGCGATCGAAGCCGCGGCCGCGCTTGTCCAAGTAGTAAGCAGCGTCGGCCGCGAAGTACGTCTTCTCGCCGTTACTGCGGACGAGGACGCGGTCCTTGTCGTCACCGAAGTCCGTGGTGCGCAGCCACACCGCGCCGTCGTGGTCGTAGACATGTCCCTGTTCGCGCAGCCGGTCGATCGCGGCGTCCACCTCACCGCTCTCGTGCATCGACCGCTCGGAGAACCAGACGTCGAACTCGACGCGGAAGCGGCCAAGCGACTGGCGCAGGCTGTCGAGCATCAGCTGTTCGCCGCGTGCGGTGAAGACGGCGACCGCCTGTTCCTCAGGCAGGTCCAGCACCCCCGGGTCGGTCTCCACCACCTGTTTCGCCACGTCCGCGACGTAATCGCCGTGATAGCCGTCCTCGGGTACGGGACGGCCGAGTGCGACCGCGTACAGGGACGCTCCGAACTTCGCCATCTGCGAGCCGAAGTCGTTGATGTAGTGCTCAGCCGTGACGTCCGCGCCGGCCGCTTCCAGCAGGCGGTGCAGGCTGTCGCCCAGAGCGGCCCAGCGGGTATGCCCCAAGTGGACCGGACCAGTGGGGTTCGCAGAGACGAACTCCAGGTTGATCCGCTGCCCCTGTAGCTCGCTTGAGCGGCCGTAGGTCTCGCCCGCCTCGACGATGTCGCGGGCCAGGTTGCCGAGGGCGCCCGCGGCCACGGTGATGTTGAGGAAGCCCGGCCCGGCGACGTCGACGCGCTCGATGCCGGGTTCCTGGCGCAACCGGGCGGCGATCAACTCGGCGACCTCGCGCGGCGGCTTGCCGGCGGCCTTGGCGAGCCGCATCGCCACGTTCGTCGCGTAGTCGCCGTGCTCGGGGTTGCGCGGGCGTTCGATGACCACGTCCGCAGGAGGCGCACCGGCGAGCTCGCCCGACTCGATCGCGGCCGCAACGGCAGCGCGCACGAGCGCGGACAGCTCTACTGGGGTCACCGGGCAATCTTAGTGGCCCCGGCAGCGCCGACTTTTCGCCGAGCGGGATGCCGCACAGTGGCGCAC
>DATFTS010000314.1:0-2782 GCA_035261645.1 Jatrophihabitans sp.
GGATGGACGCCAGCACATCGGCGAAGGTGGTGCCGCCGGTGTGCGCGGTCTGCGTCGCTGTCGAGGTAGGGGTGGGGGTGGGAGTCGGTGTGGGCGACGGCCGCGGGTGCGTGCTGCTCGGCCGCTCGGTCGGTCCGGCGGACACGCTCGGTGAGCCGCTACTCGTCGGCGGCAACCCGGCGAGCGAGTCCTTGGTCTGAAACTCGCGCGCCACCGCCTGCAGGAATGGGATCGGCTGGCTGCTTGAGGCGCCCGTCTCCACTTGCAGCGAGCTCACGAGCGTGCCGAGCGGGCCGGCCAGGTCGTTGGCGAGTGCGGTGTCCACTTGCGCCGCCGAGGTCCCAAGCAGCGCGTTCTTCGGCAGTTGGCCGAATGTCTTGGGTGCGACTAGGGACGTGACGGTGTACTGATCCCCGGGGCGCAGCGCACGGGTCGGCACGATCATGCCGCTGCCGGGGTCGATGTCGACGGATAGCCCGGTCACTCGCTGCGGGCGTTGCAGGAACGGCATCCACGGCGCGCTCGTCACGGCACCGCGCAGGATGCGGTACTGCTGCGTCACTGGCGACCCGGACGGGTGCATAGCCGGATCGGGGTCGCCGGGGATGACCCCGCCGGATGGCCGGAAGGTGCGGCTGAACGACCAACCGTCGCCGTCGTAGTAGTCGACGCTGCCGATCGGAACATAGTTCGACGTTGCGCTGCCGATGCCCATCGAGAACAGCGGCGTACCGGGGCTCCTCGGATCGGTCGGGCGCAGGCCGGCCACGAACGCGGTCGGGGTGAGCGGGTGACTCTGGTCGATCTCTGGCAGCCGCGCCGGCGTCGTCGGCCGGCCGGCGAACGCCGACGACTGCACCAGACCCGCTGTCGCAGCGGCGACCGCTACTGCCACCACGGTGCCCATGGCGAGTCCGCGCAGCGGTAGTGCCCCGTCGGGTTGGCTGGTCTCGGCGCTCTCGTCCTGCACCACCCAGGCCTGCGCAGCCCGCAGCAACAACAGCGTGAGCAGCAGCGCACCCGCGAGCAGGGTGTCGTAGCGGCGCCCGTCGCTCGAACTCGCCACCGCGCGGACGGTGCCCGCGTACGACAGGCCGAAGGTGACGATCAAGGCCAGATAGGGCAGCACCGAGTGCCAGCCGCGCGCGACGCATTCGCCGATCAGCGCGCCGGAGATCCAGCACAAGGCCACAGGCGCGACCAGCAACGTGCGGGGGCTGACCAGCGGCAGCGCAAAGGACAGGATCTGCGCCGGGCCGTGCACGAGGCCGGCCCACAGGTGGCCGTAGCCGGCCGGCTCGCGCAACGTGACGATCAGTTCGAAGAACATGAGCAGCACGAGGTCGATGAGTGCCGACAGCCAGAGCCGCCGCACGCCGATGCCGACGACGATCACCGGCACCACGACGCTGAGCAGCGCGGCACCGAACAGCGGCACTGCCATGACGCCGGACGGGAACGCCCGCAACCAAGGCGCGTTCGCCAGGACGCACGCGGCGAGCGACAGCGGCAGCAGTGTGTAAGGAACGACCCTGCGGATCAGGCGGCCTGGCGTCCCGCTCATGTGTGCACCTGCAGGTTCCAGGCCGCCGACGCGTCGTCAGCGTCCTTTCCGATGATCAATCGGACGCCCGGGAAGTCCACCGGCGTGCGCCGCTTAGTTTCAATGGGCCGCGCAGTGTGGGTGGAGCGATCAGTGTCGGCGGAGTGATCGGTGTCGATGGAGATGACGACGAGCCGGTCGAAGCGGCGGCGCAGCGCGGCGACGAAAGGCAGGTCCTCGGTGTTCAGTTCGCCGGTGACGACGACCAGCGAGGTTCCGCCGTGCGCGCGGCTCAGCGCCAATAGCTGGTCTTTCAGCGACCCGTCCGGTTCGGGTTGCACGCCCGTCATGTAGTCGATCAGCGGAGTGACGTCGCGCAGCCGCGGGCCGCCGATGACGGTGCCAGCGGTGAGCCGTAGCTCCACCGGCGCCTTGTTCACCGCGCTCGCGACGACGACGGACGCGACGACGTCGACCGCCTGCTCGAACGTCGCTTCGGTGTACAGGGTCGGCCGCTGGTCGAAGACGACCACCGTGTAAGGCTGCGAGGTGTCGACGTTGTGCTTCACGAGCAGCCGGCCGGCCCGCGCCGACGAGCGCCAATGCACCAGGCGCAGGTCGTCCCCTGACATGTACTCACGGAGCCGGTGAAAGGTGACCGTGCCCTGCGGTGCGGTCTCCGACGACGGTCCCTCGAGGTGCTGCGTATGTCCGGTGGGCAACGGCCGGAAGTGCAGCAGCCGCGGATACACCCAGATGCGCTCGGTGTGGCCGTGCTTGCGCGAGATGCGGAACAGCTCGAACGGGTCGCGGCGGGTCACCTCCACGGGCTGGACGTCGAAGATGCCGCGATGCGTCGTAGGCAGCCGGTACGCGCGGGTGCCGCGCTCGCCGGCACGCAGCCTCGGGATGACGGTCCGGACCCGCAGCGAGCCGTACGGCTGGGTGGCCACCGACACCGGTACGGCGCGCCGGCCGCGGTTGGCGAAGGTGAGGAACGCGATCGCAGGTGACCCCTTCGGCACCCTCGGCGGTTGGATCTCGCGGTTGATGTCCAGCCGCGACGGGCGGGCGACGGTCACGAAACCGAGCACGACCACGGCAAGCAGGCCGACACCCACGAGGTCGAAGGCCAGCCAGCCCAAGCTGAGCCCGGCCACCAGCGCCGCGATGCCCGTGAGCAGCGCGCCGACCCCGAACAGCGTCATCGTCTTGCTCAGACGGGTACGGAACGCGGGA
>DATFTS010000315.1:0-1825 GCA_035261645.1 Jatrophihabitans sp.
CGTCACGCTTGCGGTACTGCTGCGTACGAACGCGCCCAACGCACTGCTCGTCGTGCCGGCGCTCGTCTTCGGGCTCAGCTACCTGCCCATCGGATCGTTGGTGCGGGCGCGGTGGTCCTACCTGTTCGACGGCAAGCCGGAGCTCGCTACGGCGCTTTCGGTCGAATCCGTGCTCGACGAGCTGATCTTCGTCGTTGGCCCGCTGATCGCCACCGTGCTCGCCACCCAGGTGGAGCCGGTCACCGTCCTGTATGTGGGTGTCGCGCTGGTGGTCGGCGGGTCGTTCTGGCTCGCGGCGCTGCGCGGGACCGAGCCGCCACCACACCCGCGGCCGGAGACGGGGCACGTCTCGGCGCTGCGGACGCGCGGAATGGTCGTCATCACCATCGCGACGGCGGCCATGGGTGCCACATTCGCAAGTGCCGAGGTGTCGATGGTCGCCTACTGCGGCCAGCATCACCATCGCGCGCTCAGCGGGGTGGTGCTGGCTGCGATGGCTGGCGGCAGCGGCGTGTCCGGCCTATTCTATGGCGCGGTCGACTGGCGCTCGGACGTGCTGCGTCGATTCCGGATGCAGTCGATCGTGTTCGCGTTGCTGCCGATCGTGCTGTTGGCCGCGACGAACGTTGCGACGTTGGCCATCGCGGCGTTCGTCCTCGGGCTCGGCATCGCGCCGTGCCTCATCACCGCGTTCGGCCTCATCCAGCAGATCGTGCCGACGCGCGCGCTGACCGAGGGACTGTCGTGGGTGGGCACGGGCATCAACGTCGGGTACGGCGCGGGAGCAGCACTGGTGGGCGGCATCGCCGACCACCATGGCGCGCACACCGCGTTCCTGGTAGTGCTCGCGGCGTCGGTGCCGATGGGATTGCTGGGACTTGCACTGCGGGTTGAACCCAGCGCCGTGGCGCGGGCGGATCGTCCGACCCCGGTGGCACCATGACGAGGTGCCGCTCTACCGCGACGAGGCGGTCGTCCTCCGGGTGCACAAGCTCGGCGAGGCCGACCGCATCGTCACGCTGCTGACGCGCCGGCACGGCCGGGTCCGCGCCGTCGGCAAGGGCGTCCGTCGCACCACGTCACGCTTCGGGGCCCGGCTGGAGCCGGGCAGCCACATCGACGTGCAGATCTACTCCCGGTTGCCCGAGGGGCAGGCCGCACCGGACGGCCGCCGTGGCCTCGACGTCGTCCAACAGACCGAGTCACTCGGTGCGTTCGGGGCGCTGCTGGCGAATGACTACGCGCGGTGGACGGCGGCCTCCGCGATCTGCGAGACCGCCGAACGGCTGACGGACGAGGGCGAGCCCGCGCTGCGGCTCTACTTGCTCGTGGTGGGGGCGCTGCGGGCGCTCGTCGCGCGCGAACACCAGCCGGGGCTGATCCTCGACGCGTTCCTGATCCGCGCGATGTCCAACGCGGGATGGGAACCCGCGCTGCTGGAGTGCGCCAAATGCTCCCGTCCCGGCCCACATCCGGCGTTCAACGTCGCGGCCGGCGGGGCGGTGTGCGACGACTGCCGGCCTGGTGGGTCGGCCCGCCCCCAGCCGTCCACCATCGCGCTGATGGCGGCGCTGCTGCACGGCGACTGGTCGCTGGCCGACGCCAGCGAGCCGCCCGCCCGGCGGGAGAGCACCGGCCTGATCGCCGCGCACCTGCAGTGGCACCTCGAGCGCGGCCTGCGCTCGCTTCCCCTGGTCGACCGCGGCTGAGCAGCAGACGGCCCGTCCGCCCCCGTCCGCCCCCTCCTCCTCGTTGATCAACAGATCTGTAGCGTCGTATTTCGACCGGATTGGTCTGTTGATGACGTGGCGGTTTCCACAGCCCC
>DATFTS010000316.1:0-1837 GCA_035261645.1 Jatrophihabitans sp.
GCCCTGAGCGGTGCCCGGGTCGATGTTGCCCTCGAACTCGTTGAAGATCTTGGCGTAGGGCTTGCCGACGATGTTGGCCAGCACGTTGAGCCGGCCACGGTGCGGCATGCCGATGACGACCTCGTCCAGCTCTTGACCCGAGGCGTCGGCCAGCACCGCGTCCAGCAGCGGAATGATCGACTCGGCCCCTTCGAGGGAGAACCGCTTCTGCCCGACGTACTTCGTCTGAAGGAACGTCTCGAACGCCTCGGCGGCGTTGAGCCGGCCCAGGATGTGCAGCTGCTCCTCACGCGTCGGCGGCGCGTGCTTCACCTCGACGCGATTCTGGATCCACTGCCGCTCTTCGGGGTCGCTGATGTGCCGGAACTCGACGCCGACCCGGCGGCAGTACGCGTCGCGCAGCACCCCGAGGATGTCGCGCAGCTTCATCATCTTCTCGCCGGCGAAGCCGTCGACCGGGAACTCGCGGTCGAGATCCCAGAGCGTGAGCCCGTAGCGGGTGATGTCGAGGTCGGGGTGCTTGCGCACGGTGTACTCGAGCGGATCGGTGTCAGCCATCAAGTGGCCGCGGGTGCGGTAGGCGTTGATCAACTCGATGACGCGGGCACTCTTGTCGATCTGGCCCTCGTGGTGGAACTCGCGGTCGACCAGCCAGCGCACCGGCTCGTACGGGATGCGCAGCGCGGCGAAGATCTCGTCCCAGTAGGCGTCGGACAGCAGCAGCTGATGAATCTCGCGCAGGAACTCACCTGACTGCGCGCCCTGGATGATGCGGTGGTCGTACGTCGACGTGAGCGTCATGATCTTGCTGATCGCGCGGTCGATGAGCTGCTCCGGGTTCATGCCGCTGAACTCGGCGGGGTACTCCATCGCGCCGACGCCGACGATCGTGCCCTGGCCCTTCATCAGCCGCGGCACCGAGTGATTGGTGCCGATCGTGCCCGGGTTGGTGATGCTGAGCGTGGTGCCGGCGAAGTCGTCGGTGGTCAGCTTGCCGGTGCGCGCGCGCCGGATGATGTCCTCGTACGCAAGCCAGAAGGTCCGGAAGTCGAGTGTCTCGGCCTGCTTGATGGACGCGACGACGAGCGAGCGCGAATCGTTCTTGCCGACCAGGTCGATCGCGATACCGAGGTTGACGTGCTCGGGGATGATCACCGCCGGCTTGCCGTCGACCTCGCCGAACGCGTTGTTCATCTCCGGATGCGCCTTGAGCGCCTTGACGACCGCGTAGCCGATGAGGTGGGTGAAGCTGACCTTGCCGCCACGCGCGCGGCGGAGATGGTTGTTGATCACGACCCGGTTGTCGAACAGCAGCTTCGCCGGGATGGCGCGCACGCTGGTGGCCGTGGGCACCTGCAGCGACTGCTCCATGTTCGCGACGACACGGGCGGCCGCGCCGCGCAGTTGCGTTACCGAGACCTCGCCGGGGGAGGCGGCCGGCTTGCTCTCCTCCTTGGTGGGTACCTGGGCCGGCTGCACCGGACGGGCCGGAGCCGCGGCGCGGTCGGCGGACGGGCTCTCGGCCGGCATGCCGGCGCCCGCGGACGCGGCCGGTGTGGGGCGGGCCTGCGTGGCGGCCGTGGTCGGCGCGCGCTCGGCGTTCTGTTCGGTTGCCGGTGGGCTGGGCCGCGGCGCGGGTGCCGCGGGCTGGGTGGCCGGCTCGGCGGCGGGCTCCGTCGGGCGTCCATTCGTTGCCGGAGCGCCGCTGGGACGGTAGTCGGCGAAGAAGTCGTGCCAGGCCTCGTCCACGCTGTTCGGATCGGCCAAGTAGCGCTCGTACATATCCTCGACGAGCCACTCGTTGGCACCGAAATCGCCAACGCTGGCGGAGATCTCT
>DATFTS010000317.1:0-8928 GCA_035261645.1 Jatrophihabitans sp.
CCTGCAGGTCGCGTCCAACATCGTGCTGGCCGAGCTGTCCTGGACCGACGCGGAGCAGACACAGGCCATCGACCGCAGCCACCGCATCGGTCAGACCGAACCCGTCACCGCGTGGCGCATCATCGCCGCGGGCACCATCGACAGCAGGATCGCTGAGTTGATCGACAGCAAGGCGGGGCTCGCCGCCAGAGCGCTGGACGGCTCGGATGACGAGGTGTGGTCATCGGCCGACGTGCAGCACGAGGCGCTGGTCGCATTGTTGACCGACGCGTTGTCTGCGTTGACGCAAGAGCGGGCAGGCGCACAGAGCGGCCACTGACCGCGGCGCCTCACGTCTGACCGTGCAGGTCGGCCATTGGAGCGCGTTCACGCAAACCTATGCGATTGATCAACTGCAAATGCTGGCTGATCTTTGACCCGGATCCGCAGTTGATCAAGGCTTCGCGATAGCCGCGTCGACACGCATGTCGTCGGTGTGCCCGGACGGTTCGGCTGCGGATACGCTCCGCCTACGCGGACACACCGAGTTAGAAGGTCAGCGTTCCGCTTCCGGAGACACGGTCGATCTCGTGCGCGGGCAGTAGGTCAAGCGAGCAACTGCCGTCAGGGTTTCGCTGCCCGATGCCGCTGCCCTCGACACGGCCAGTGCCGGTGCCGCTGGCCCCGCTGAAGATGCCCGTGCCGCCAGCGAACTCGGTGGTGTCGGTGACGAGGACAGCGAGCCGACACGACCTCGGGTCGAAGCTGACGAGCTGGAAGTCCTGCACGGTGCTCAACAGGTGCAGCGTGCCCTGACGGAAGACCAAGTCGTCGCGGTCCAGGTTCTCCGGGTCGCCCGGCTGCGGCGGCAGCTCGATGATCTTGCCGACGCCGCGGAAGACGCCGCTGGCCCGGATGTGGCTGGCGAGCTCCACCCGCTCGCCCGAGACACCGGTCACGATGAGGAATCCGGTAAAACTCTCCGTTCCAGTGGTGGCGCCCGACGCAGGGGCCACCGGACTCACGATCGCGAGCCCCGTGACCGTGAGCAGCGCAACCAATCCGTTGCGGAGGTGTCGTCGTCCCATGATTCCTCCCCGGGAGGAAGTCGGCACGAGCGGGCGAACGCTCACGACGCCTCGAGCATGACAGTCGCTCATGCCCCTGTCCATGGCACCAACACCTAGCCGGCGATGAGATCGAACTCGTTGCCTTCGGGGTCGGCGAGGGTGGTCCAGCGGGCGCTTTCGCTGTTCAGATGGCCGTACGACCGCCGTCGACCGGGAGGGTGGCGCCGGTGATGTAGGTGGCCCGGGGAGAGGCGAGGAACGCGATTGCGTCGGCGATCTCGTCGGGTTGGGCTGCTCGCTTGAGCAGGGTGGTTTCGCCGAGGGCCGCGGTGCGTTCATCGAGCGCGCCTTCGGTGTAGACGGGGCCGGGGGCTACGGCGTTGACGCGGATCCCCGCGGGCGCGTACTCGGCGGCCCAGGCCCGGGTGAGCGCGATCAGCGAGAGTTTGGTCGCGCTGTAGGCGGCCCCGCCGGCCAGACCGATGGTGCCGGCCATGCTGGCCACGTTGACGATGCTCGCTCCCTCGGGCATGGCTGGCGCGACGGCGGCGGTGAGCAGGTAGGCGGAGCGGACGTTGCCGTCGAACAGGCGGTCGTAGCCGGCTACGTCGAGGTCGGGGCTGGGCCCGAACCACGACGATCCGGCGTTGTTGACCAGGATGTCCACTGCGCCGACCTCGGCGGCCAGCCGTTCCACTGCGTCCGGCTCGGCCAGGTCGGCGATGACCGCGCGGGCGTGCCCGCCGGTGCGGTCGATCTGCTCGACCAGACGGGCCGCCCGGTCGGCGTCGCGGCCGTGGACGAAGACGGTCGCGCCGTGCGCGGCGAGCGCGCAGGCGGCGGCCTTGCCGATGCCAGAAGTGGCGCCGGTGACCAGCGCGGTCTTGCCGGCCAGTTCGCCGGTCGTGGTTTTCGTCGTTGTCATGGGAGTGCTCCCTACGAGCTTGTTTAGACGAGTTCGTCTAACCAAACCGAAGTTAGACCGTTCTGTCTAAACGTGCAAGAGAGTTGGCCGACCTTTATTTAGACAGATCAGTCAGTTACGGTGGCGGCATGACCCGTCCGGTCCAACGCCGTCGCAACGCCAAGGAGCGCATCCTGGCGGCGGCTGATGATCTCTTCTATAACGAGGGCATCCGCAGTGTCGGCATCGACCGGGTCATCGAACAGGCCGGCGTGGCCAAGGGCTCGCTGTACTACTCCTTCGAGGGCAAGGACGACCTCGTCCGCGCGTACCTCACCAACCGGCACGGGATGTGGGCCGAGCGAGTGACCGCCGGGATCGAGGCCCACACCGACCCCCGGGAACGGATCCTGGCCGTCTTCGACGTTCTTGGGGAGCTGTTCACCCAGCCCGACTACCGCGGCTGCGCCTTTGTGAATGCCACCGCCGAGGCCGCCGCGGACAGCGTTGAAGCTGAGGCCGCCGTCGTGTTCCGCGACTGGGTCCACGACCTGTTCCTCGATCTCGCCACCCACACAACCGTGGCCGATCCCAAGGCGCTGGCCGACACTCTCGTGCTGCTCTACGACGGCGCGGTCGCCACCTCCCAGATGGACAAGGCCCCGGAAGCCGCTCAAACAGCGCGCACCATTGCCGCGATCGTGCTCGACCGAGCCGGCGTCGAATAGCAGGCGGCGACGCCCAGCGTCGGCACCGTCTTGCAGGTTTCGTTCCCGCGGTACAGCCAGCGGGAGGCGCCAGATTCCCGCTGCCTGCAACTCGAAGCCCCACTAGCGGTGACGACAGCGCATGCCGCCGGCGCGACGATCGTCTGGAAGGTTCTTCAGTCCGCAGGCAGCCCTGCGGCCTCCCACCACCTACAGGAAAGCACGGCGAATGACTAACATAACTGCATCCCCGAAAGCCTCGTTGGCACTCAAGGTCGGCGGACCACTAGTCGCCGCCGGCATTTTGGCCGCGGCCTGCAGTTCCGGCGGTGGCGGCGGCTCGAGCAGCTCCGCGCCGGCGCCGGCCGCCCCAGCATCACACGGCAGCACCTCGACGGCCACCGTCGACGTGCGCACCAGCAACGGCACCAGCTTCCTCACCGACAGCGCGGGGCGCTCGCTCTACCTCTTCGCCTCGGACACCAGCACCAAGTCGACGTGCTCCGGTGCGTGTGCCACGGCATGGCCACCGCTGACCGCCAAGACCGCGCCGACGGCGGGCCCCGGCGCCAAGGCCAGCGACCTCAGCACGATCACCCGCTCCGACGGCACCAAGCAGGTCAGCTACGCCGGTCATCCGTTGTACCTCTTCGCGGGCGACACCGCTGCCGGGCAGACCAACGGCGAAGGCACAAACGCGTTCGGCGCGCTCTGGTACGTCGTCTCGCCCGCCGGTCAGCAGATCACGACCGTCAGCGCAACATCCGGGTTATCGGGTGGCGGCGGAGCCGGGTACTGAGCCCCACATAACGAGCCGACACAGCGGACCACACGATGTGACATCAGGAGACGGGGACTAGGCGGGCAACGATGACGGGAACTGCGCCAGCCGAAACGCAACAAGCAGAGCTGTCGAGGCGGCGCTGGGAGACAGTACTGCTGCGCTTGGTCGGGTCGGGTCTGCTGATCGCCACCGCGGCGATCCATCTTGACCTCTACGTGACCGGCTATCGCACGATCCCGACGATCGGCTGGCTGTTCCTGCTGCAGGTGATCGCCGCGTTCGCCCTAGGGCTCGCAGTACTTGCAATCCCCAGCCGATTCGTCATCGCATATCGGCTGGCTGCCGCGGCGGGCGCGGGCTTCGCCCTCGCCACCCTCGGGGGTTACCTTCTGACGGTCTGGATCGGGCTGTTCGGATACAAGGAGATCCGCACGACCGCCGGCATCGTCGCCGGCGTGGTGGAGGTTGCCGCCTTTGTAGTGCTCGCCGCGCTGGCGCTTGCTCCTGCCCCCGCCGTCGAGTCAGAGAAAGGCGCTGGGTCAGCCGAAGGCGTCGGGTCGGGGAAGGGCCCGGCGAGGTTCCCCGATCGGATCCCTAGCGCGATCGCCAGGGCGGGCGGAGTTCTCACCGCGGGCCTGGCAATTGCTGCCCTGGCGCTGCTCGGGGTCGCGCTCGCCGGAGCTAGCACGCCGACAACGGCCGCCGCCGGTGCCCTCAAGACCACGACAATCGGCGGCAAAACGATCTTGACGAATGCCAAGGGTTTTACGCTCTACTCGTTCGCCCCGGACACGCCGAGGACGTCGAAGTGCTACGGGAGCTGTGCTGCGTACTGGCCCCCGGCGATCGGTACTGCCGCGGCCGGCTCGGGTCTGCCCGGTACCGTCCGCACGATCACGCGAACCGATGGGTCAATGCAGCTCGTATACAACGGGCATCCGCTGTATAGCTACATCGGCGACTCGGCCCCGGGGCAGAACAGGGGCAACAACATCAACCTGAACGGCGGACTCTGGCTGGACGTGCCCGTCTCGCATTGACCGATGTTTGGGCGTACTGGACTAGAGCAGGTCGACATTCGCGTCGAACTGCCAGAGAGGGTTCGGTTGGTCCCCGGTTGAGGTCCGTACCTGGAAGTAGCCGTTGACCTCCTTCGGTCCGTCCCCGTCGGCGACGTAGCGCCCGTCCGCCTTGACATCGAGTTGGTAGATCGCTGTCCCCACCGCTTGGACGTGCGGGAGATGCCAGGTGACGACGCATCGCCAGTCGTTGCCCGGCCCGTGAGGGGCGACCAACCCGCCACCCTTGTTGCACGTTGCCGTGGCCGCCAGTTGCGCCTCAGTGACGGCAGGGCGGTGGAGTTGCGTCGTCTGCAGGCGGTACAGGTGGCCGAACGCTGTGGCGAGCGAGCGCTGCACCTTGGCCTGCTCGATACCGGAACTCGTGGTCGAGGTCGATGCGGCGATGATCGCGATGGTGACGCCGAGGAGTCCGACCAACGGCAGGACTCCAACAGTGACCGCGCGGCGCCCCGAGCCGTCGTGAGTGACGCTGGTGAAGTCGCGCCGCACGAACAGCACGTAGGCCAGAGTGGTCGCGGTGACAGCCCAGAGCAAGCTGACCCCAGTGCCGATCAGCAGGGGACCGAGCTGCGTCGGGCTGGTGAACAGGCCGTTCCAGGCGATGAAGGCATAGCCGGGGAGTGCGAGCCGAACTGCGACCGGCAGGGGCAGCATCTGCGCAAGCTGCATCGCCAGCGCGACGACTGCGGGCAGCAGCAGCCCCATCGGGGAACGCCCCAGCGCAACGGAGCCGAGCAGTCCGATCGCCGCGAGGGCCAGCGTCGGAGCGAGCACGCAGACCCAGGCGAGCAAAACCTTCCCGGCCGCGTCCGCCGGCGCCAGCAGGTGGCCGTCGAGGCCGACCAGGGGCCGGTTGCCGACCGCCGCCAGCCCGCCCACCGTGCTGGAACACGCCAGCCCGGCTACGAGGACCAGGATGACCGTGAGGCTCGCCAAGGCCTTGACGACGAAGATCCGTCGAGGCGAGCGGACCGCCACCAAGAGGTGGCGCCAGGTGCCGAGCCGGTCCTCGGTGGCGAACACGTCGCCCGCCACCACCGAGGTCACCAGCGGCAGCCCCCAGCTGCCCGAGAAGCCCAGCATCACCAGCGCTCCGGCCCAGCCCGTCGCGTGCATCCAGCGACCGAAGAGGGTGTCAGCGGGGAGGGAGCTCTGCTGGCTCACCAGCGCGACGAACACCGCCGGCGCGAGCCAGCAGGCCAGGAGCAGTAGGCGTATGCGCCACTGCGACAGCAGCTTGACCAGCTCGAAGCGGTAGCCGCGCGCTACTGGCATGCGGCGAGTGCCAGCTACGCGGACGTCGGCGACGGTGGCGGTCATCGGCTGACCTCCTCCTGCTCGGTGAGAGCGAGGAACGCGGCCTCGAGCGGCGATACGACGGGGGCCAGCTCGCGCACCGCGATGCCTGCGTGCACGAGCCGCGCCACCAGTTCGTCGAGGGCCGGCACGACCGCGCGCACCACGAGGAATCCCGCGTCCTGCCGCGCCGCGGAATCGGAGCCTTCGACGATGTGCAGCCCGGACGTGCCGACCGTCAACCGTCGAGCTGCGTCCGGATCAGAGGTAAGCAGCCGGTAGTCGAGTTCGCGGTTCTCGGCTGACAGCTTTGTCAGCGGACCGGAGAAGACGACCCGTCCGGTCGCCAGGATGGTGACCTCCGAGCACAGTGCCTCGAGGTCGTCCATCCGGTGGCTGGATATCACCACGCTGGTCCGGTCCGCCGCGAGCCGGGTGAGGACCCCGTGTATGTGCTTCTTGCCAGCCGGATCGAGACCGTTGGAAGGCTCGTCAAGCACCAGTAGCCGGGGCTTGGTCAGCAGCGCGGCGGCAAGCCCTAGCCGTTGCCGCATGCCGAGGGAGAAGCCGCGCACCCGGTCGCCGGCCACAGCGGTGAGCCCTACTTGGTCGAGCACCTCGTCGATGCCCGCTGTCCGCGCGTCACGGCCACGGAGAGCGGCCAGCGCGGCGAGGTTCTGCCTGGCGGTAAGCGAAGGGTAGAGGCCCGGACCGTCCACGAAGCCGGTGACACCGTCGGGAACAGCCAGCGCCCGCCCGACCGGCGACCCCAGAATCTCGAGAAGCCCCTTGTCGGCCACGGCCAGACCCAGCAGCATGCCGAGCAACGTCGTTTTCCCCGCGCCGTTCGGCCCGACCAGTCCGTGGATCTGCCCCTGCGCCACATCCAGATCGATGCAGTCGAGGGCGACGACATCGCCGAAGCACTTCGTGATCGCGCGGGCCCGGACTGCGAGAGCTATGTCCATAAATCCCTCTTTCTGATCTTTTAGGAACCTAGGGACGGCACATGACGCAGACAGCGGCAGTTCTTGAACGTTCCTCAAACGGGAGGTGACCGGCGTCTGCCGCTGGTGATCGGGGCCGGTCGAACGATGCGCACACGGTGGCGCTAGCCGGTAGGAAATCTGGCAGCCAGCCATGAAGCGCAACCGCACTGCTTGGCGGCAGTGTGGATGACATGGGGGCAACCGCGCCGATCAGATGCCGGAGTGACGCCGACCTGCTGCGCACGCTGTACGAGGAACACGCTGATGCCCTCTGCTCCTTCGTCGTCGGCCTGACCGGCGGCGACCGAGGCAAAGCGCAGGACATCGTGCAGGAGACCCTGCTCCGGGCATGGCGTAACCCAGCCGTGCTTGCCCAGGTCGACGGCTCCGCCCGCAACTGGTTGTTCACCGTCGCGAAGCGCATCGTTATCGACGAATGGCGGGCAGCAAGCCGCCGCCCACAGTTGCTAACCGATCGCGTCCCTGAGCAGACGGTCCAAGACGCTGCGCAACAGATCGTCGACCGTGAAGTTGTCATGGCAGCGTTAGCTGCCCTGTCGACCGAACAGCGGCAGGTGGTGGTCGAGTGCTACCTCCGCGATGCGTCCGTTGCGCAGGCCGCCCAGACTCTCGGCGTGCCACTAGGCACCGTCAAGTCGCGCGCCCACTACGCACTGCACGCGCTGCGACGCGAGCTCGTCATCTAAGTCGCAGATCCCTGCGAAGCGTGTCGCCTAGCTGTCCAGTCGCCAGAGCCGCGATTGGGCGTCGGCATACACCAGCGCCTCGTGACGGCCTGGGTGATCGGCTTCGCGCATGCACAAGGCGTCGCCGCCGGGCAAGGGCACTCCGCACAGTTTGACTGGGTCGATCTGGGAGACCTGATGTGCGGTCACCGTCCGGTGGAGTCGCTTCTCGAACCATTGCGCGGCCGCCGCCGCGGGGTTGTGCCGTTCGGTAGCCACGGATTCAAACGCTAGCCCGGACGGACGCCGCGGCGGCAGGGGTTGACCGCATCTGCGATAGTTGTGAGCGCATTGTCCGAATGACTATTCGGTCAGCGCGCGGAGTGGGGTCGACGTAGCCGACGAGATGGACGGACGAATGACGAACCCGCTCCCATTGAAACCGACCCATGCGCGCGGCACGAGGATCGTGCTCGTCACGTCCGCGCTTGCGCTTGCTGCTGTTGCCGCCGCGGCGTACTTGAGCCGGGACAAGCCTGCGCATCAAACGGTGCTGACTGGCGTTGCCTACGTCGGGCTGCAACAGGCGTCCGTCCGGGCCGACGGCTGGACGTACGGGATCAGCGCGAGCGTGCCGTGGCTGGACGCGAACGGGTCGTTGCACGAGGTCGGCTGGCCGGCCTGTCTCAGTGCGATCGGTGAGACCGTCCCGATCCGGTTCGCCCAGATCTCGGTATCAGGGCCGAGGAGTGAGGCATGGCGGCAGGTGCTGTGGGTCGACTGCCGTCCCGTGACCTCGCACTGACCCGCGCTTGACGGTCGGCAGCTTGGGTACGCCTCCATCGTGACCCGCGAGCTCTTCGGAACGATCACCGCCGGCGCAGCAGCCGGTGCCGCCGGCACGACGGCACTGAACGCCGTGACCTATCTCGACATGGTGCTGCGCGGGCGCCCCGAGAGCGAACTGCCGCGGCGGGCCGTCGAGACCGCCGCGGAGAAGGCGGGTCTCGACATCCCGGGCGAAGGTGCGCAGCGCGAGAACCGGATCCGTGCACTGGCCGCCTGGAGCGGCCTGGCAACCGGCGTCGGCCTCGGTGTGGCTGCGGCACTGAGCCGCCGGGTTCTACATCGCAACGGGCGGCTCCCACTGACCGCTTCGGCCGTCCTCACCGGCGCAGCGGCGATGGCCGCGGCGGACGTGCCGATGGCGGTCGGCGGGCTCACCGATCCGAGGTCCTGGTCACTGCCGGACTGGCTTTCCGACGTGGTGCCGCACCTCGCGTACGGCGTCGTCACCGCCTGGACGCTGCGCGCCATCGACCCGCTGCCCGGAGAAGGGAAACCGGCCTGTTTCTCACCGGTCTGCACCGGGTAGCCACCGAGAGTGGAGGATCGCGACGCCGTGTCGCTGCTCGTCGAGCAGCACAGGGA
>DATFTS010000318.1:0-5104 GCA_035261645.1 Jatrophihabitans sp.
GCGCAACTGTCGGTGCCGGTCGTCGTCGACCACGACGTCCGTGCCGCCGGACTTGCCGAGCGCACGCTGGGCGCGGCGCGCGATGTCGCGGACTGCCTGATCGTGGTCATCGGGACGGGAATCGCCGCGGTAGCTGTGTCAGGCGGTGTGCAGCTGCACGGGGCAACCGGGCTGGCCGGCGAGCTGGGCCACGTCTGCGTCGACCCGGACGGCGAGCCGTGCACCTGCGGGCACCGAGGCTGCGTGGAGACCTTCGCGTCGGCAGCCGCGATCGCGCGGCGCTACCGCGCGCGCACCCGGCGCGACCGCAGCGCCGAGCAGATCGTCGCCGCCCTCGGATCCGATCCGGCCGCCGACGAGGTGTGGACGCAGGCTACGGACGCGCTCGGGCTCGGGCTGGCCACGGCGACGCTGCTGCTGGATCCGTCGCTGGTGGTGCTGGGTGGCGGCCTCGCCGCTGCCGGGCCCGCGCTGGCGGAACCGACCGCGGCCGCGCTGGGCAAGCACCTGGTGTGGCGACCGGCGCCGCGGGTCGTGGTTTCGCCATTGGCCGGCCGGGCCGGTCTGCTGGGCGCGGGCCTGCTCGCGCGACAGGCGGCCGGCGCCTGTTGAGTGGGCAGTGCGTCGACCGGAGCGGCTGCCGATAGGCTGGTGGGCAACACCGCCCCGGGGTGTGGCGCAGTTTGGTAGCGCACTCGCTTTGGGAGCGAGGGGCCGTGGGTTCGAATCCCGCCACCCCGACTGAGTGAGGAAGAGTGCCAAGCTTTGCTTGAGCACTCGCGCCGAGCGAAGAAAGGGTCGCAGGCGACGAAGCCACCGGCTGCCCCGACTCAGTCACGACTAGGAGACAACGCTGTGAAGAGCACCGTCGAGAACTTGAGCCCGACCCGGGTGCGGCTCGCCGTCGAGGTGCCCTTCGACGACCTCAAGCCGAGCCTCGACAAGGCCTACAAGGCCATCGCTGCGCAGGTCCGGGTGCCCGGTTTCCGTCCGGGCAAGGTTCCGGCCCGCATCATCGACCAGCGCGTGGGCCGCGGCGCCGTCCTGCAGGAGGCCGTCAACGAGGTGTTGCCGCGCCTGTACAGCGACGCGGCCCGCGAGCACGAGCTGCAGCCCCTGGGCCAGCCGGACATCGACATCACGAACCTCGACGACGGCGCCTCGCTCAGCTTCACCGCGGAGGTCGACGTCCGCCCGGAGATCACCTTGCCCGACCTCGACGGCATCGCCGTGACGGTCGACGACATCGAGGTGACCGATGCCGACGTCGACGAGCAGCTCGAGGAGCTGCGCGACCGCTTCGGCACGCTCACCCAGGTGGAGCGTCCGGCGCAGTCGGGCGACTACATCTCCCTCGATCTCGTCACGACGGTCGACGGCACGGAGATCGAGGGCGGGGGCGCCGCGGGGCTGTCGTACATCGTCGGCTCCGGCGACCTGGTGGACGGTCTGGACGACGCCGTTACCGGCAAGTCGGCGGGCGAGACGGCCACGTTCAGCACCACGCTGCAGCAGGGCGAGCACGCCGGCCGCGAGGCGGAGGTGCACGCGAGCGTCAAGTCGGTGAAGGAGAAGGAGCTGCCTGAACTCGACGACGAGTTCGCGCAGCTGGCCAGCGAGTTCGACACCGTCGACGAGTTGCGTGCCGACCTGCAAACCCGGCTCGCGCGCGTCCGCACCCTCGAACAGGGCGCCCAGGCCAGGGACCGGTTGCTCGAGCACCTGGTCGCGACCGTCGACTTCCCGCTGCCCGAGTCCGCCGTCCAGGCCGAGGTCGACTACCGAGAGCACGACGTCGTCCACTCGCTCGGGCACGACGACGAGCTGTTCGACCGGTTCCTCGAGACCCAGGGCCAGTCGCGCGACGAGTTTCGCGCCGAGCTGCGCGAGAACGCCGAGAAGAGCGTGCGCGTGCAGTTCATCCTGGACGAGGTGGCCACGAAGTCCGACGTGCAGGTCGGCGACGCCGAGCTGACCGAGTACCTCGTCCGGCAGGCGGCGCGCAGCCAGATGGCGCCGCAGGAGTTCGCGAACCAGGTCGTCCAGTCGGGCAACCTGCCGGCGCTCGTGGCCGACGTTCGGCGCAACAAGGCGCTCGCCGAGATCCTCGAGTCGGCGGCTGTCACTGACGCCTCCGGCAACCGCGTCGAGCTCAGCGAACTGGCTGCGGATTCGGCCGCCGAGCTGGGCGGGGTGGCCGCTTTGGACGATGAGGACGCCGATTTCGAAGACGAGGACGAAGAGGACGACGAGCACTGATCGCGGTCACGCCCTGAGCGAACGTGGGCCCGATCCGGACTCCCAGGACCGGGCGCTTCGTTAGTGTCGAAGACAGCAATCACGTATCGGACCGCCGGACGAGGAGACACCAGTGAGCCGCTTTGATCCCCAACCGCTGCGCGTCACCGAGATGCGCTCGCCGGGCGCCGGGATGACGCTGAACGACTCCGTCTACGACCGGCTGCTGCGCGAGCGCATCATCTTCCTGGGCCAGCCGGTCGACGACAACATCGCCAACCAGATCTGCGCGCAGTTGCTGCTGCTCGCGGCCGAGGACCCCACGCGCGACATCAACCTGTACATCAACTCCCCGGGCGGCTCGGTCACCGCGGGCATGGCCATCTACGACACCATGACGTTCGTCGAGTGCGACATCGCCACCTACGCGATGGGGCTGGCGGCATCGATGGGCCAGTTCCTGCTCTCCGCCGGGACACGGGGCAAGCGTTACGCCCTGCCGCACGCTCGGATCCTGATGCACCAGCCGTCAGCAGGCATCGGCGGCACCGCGTCCGACATCGCCATCCAGGCCGAGCAGTTCAAGCTCACCAAGGTGGAGATGGCCCAGCTGATCGCCGAACACACCGGCCAGCCCGTCCAGCAGGTCCAGGCGGACTCGGAGCGTGACCGGTGGTTCACCGCGCAGCAGGCGCTCGAATACGGCTTTGTCGACCACGTTGTCAGCCGGGTGGCCCAGGTGCCCAACGGCTCCGGCCCGGCACCCGCCTGAGAGGTAGACCATGAGCGAGCTCCACACCCCCACCGGGCTGCACCTGCCGCAGTCCCGCTACGTCCTGCCGTCCTTCGTCGAGCGGACGAACTACGGGATGAAGGAGTCGAACCCGTACAACAAGCTGTTCGAGGAGCGCATCATCTTCCTCGGCGCGCCGATCGACGACGTCGTGGCGAACGACGTCATGGCGCAGCTGATCGTGCTGGAGTCGACCGACCCGGACCGTGACATCCAGATCTACATCAACTCGCCGGGCGGTTCGTTTACCGCACTGACGGCGATCTACGACACGCTGCAGTACGTCCGTCCCGAGATTCAGACGATCTGCATGGGTCAGGCTGCGTCGGCGGCCGCGGTGCTGCTGGCCGCGGGGACGAAGGGCAAGCGCTTCGCCCTGCAGAACGCGCGGATCCTGATCCACCAGCCCTCCGGCGAGGGTCAGGGGCAGGTGACCGACCTGGAGATCCAGGCCAACGAGATCATGCGGATGCGCGGGCTGCTAGAGGACATCCTCTCCAAGCACACCGGCCAGGGCATCGAGAAGATCCGGGCCGACATCGAGCGGGACACGATCCTGACCGCCGACCAGGCGAAGGAGTACGGGATCGTTGACGAGGTCATCACCTCGCGCAAGCTGGTGCCCGACACATAGCTCGGACGCCACTGCGACCCGCCGGAGGCGCGCGCAGCGCTTTTCTACGGACTTCCGCAGGTTTTCCGGGTAGCGTGCGAGTTCTCGGCGAGATTCGTCCGTCGTGTCGCGCCCGTAATGTTGGACACCAGGTCAGCGGTAGAGGGGATGGATCGCCAGTGGCACCACGTGTCGGCGAGACCGGCGACCTGCTCAAGTGCTCGTTTTGCGGAAAGAGCCAGAAGCAGGTCAAGAAGCTCATCGCAGGCCCCGGTGTTTACATCTGCGACGAGTGCATCGATCTCTGCAACGAGATCATCGAGGAGGAGCTCGCCGAGACCAGCGAGTTCAGCTTCGACGAACTCCCCAAGCCCAGCGAGATCTACGACTTCCTGAACGGCTACGTCGTCGGGCAGGACCAGGCGAAGAAGACGCTGGCCGTCGCGGTCTACAACCACTACAAGCGCGTGCAGGCCGGCGGTGACGCGAAGCCGCGCAACGCCGACACCAACGTCGAGCTGGCGAAGTCGAACATCCTGTTGCTCGGTCCGACCGGTTCGGGTAAGACACTGCTCGCGCAGACGCTCGCGCGGATGCTGAACGTTCCGTTCGCGATCGCGGACGCCACGGCGCTGACCGAGGCGGGCTACGTCGGCGAGGACGTCGAGAACATCCTGCTCAAGCTCATCCAGGCTGCGGATTACGACGTCAAACGAGCCGAAACCGGGATCATCTACATCGACGAGGTCGACAAGATCGCCCGCAAGGCGGAGAACCCATCGATCACGCGTGATGTCTCTGGCGAGGGTGTGCAGCAGGCGCTGCTGAAGATCCTCGAGGGCACGTCGGCGTCGGTGCCGCCGCAGGGCGGGCGCAAGCACCCCCACCAGGAGTTCATCCAGATCGACACCACCAACGTGCTGTTCATCGTGGGCGGCGCGTTCGCCGGCCTCGACTCGATCATCGAGGCGCGGGTGGGCAAGAAGGGTCTGGGCTTCGGCGCCGAGCTGCACACCAAGTTCGAGAAAGAGCAGCGCGACGTCTTCGCCGACGTCATGCCCGAAGACCTGATGAAGTTCGGGCTCATCCCCGAGTTCATCGGCCGGCTGCCGGTCATCACGTCCGTCCGGCCACTCGACCGCGACGCGCTCGTCCGCATCCTGACCGAGCCGAAGAACGCACTGGTGCGGCAGTACCAGAAGCTGTTCGAGCTGGACAACGTCGAGCTCGAATTCACCGAGGACGCCCTCGAGGCAGTCGCCGACCAGGCGGTGCTGCGGGGGACAGGTGCACGTGGTCTGCGCGCGATCCTCGAGGAGGTGCTGCTCTCGGTGATGTACGAGGTGCCTTCGCGCGAGGACGTCGCCCGTGTGGTGATCACCCGCGAGACGGTGCTCGACCACGTCTACCCGACTCTTGTGCCGCGCGAAGCGCCCAAGCGCGAGCGTCGCGAGAAGAGC
>DATFTS010000319.1:0-12277 GCA_035261645.1 Jatrophihabitans sp.
TCACCGCGACGAGCAGGATCCCGAGACCGCACCACTGCCACCCGGACAATCGACTGTTGAGGAACAGCACGCCGACGATCGCCGCCGTCGCAGGGAAGGCGAGCTCGGCGAACGTCGCGCGCATCGCGGCCGTGCCGCGTAGCCCGACGTAGTAGACGACCAGCGAGATGAGACCGGGGATCAGCGCGAGCAGCAAGAGCCCGGTCATGTTCCCCCAGCCGGGTGTCCACGGCGCGCCCTCGTATCCGACGATCGCGACTGCGCCCAGCAGCCCCCAGAGGTAGCGAAGAACGGTGATCTCCCGCGGCGTCAAAGCACTGCTCACAAGCCGGCCGAGCACGGTGCCCAGCGCCCAGAGCAGCGCGGCGCCGACGGAGAACAGCGCCACGGCTGCCTCTGCGACCCGTACATGCGTCGGCTGTGGAAACGCCAGCATCCAGGAACCAACGAGTGCGGGTAGCGCGTACAGGACGAAGCCGCGCCGCATTCGTTCGCCGACCAGCGCCGCGGCGAGTACGACGGCGAACATCGGCTGCAGCTTCTGCATGACGAGCGGGCCGATGAAGTCCCCGCCCCCTGCCGCGAGCCTGAAGGCCTCGGTGAACAGCGCGGTGGCGGTCGCCGAGGCGGCGACGCCTATCACTGCGATCGCCACTCGGTCGCGCCACGAACACCGGGCGAACGCCCGCACCGCCGCCGGGATCACCGGCGCGACGAGTACCGCGACGATCACGTGTTCCCACAGCACCACGGTGGCCGGGTTGAGTGCAGTCGCCAGCGGCTTGCGCAGCAAACCATCCAGCCCCCACAAGGCCGCTGCCGCGGCGACCAGGCCGGTCCGGTCCCGAACGGTAGCGGTCACGCGCGCTCGCTCACCGGCCGACGGCCGCGCGCAACCGCGGCAGGACCTCCTCGCCGTAGCGGCGGAGGAAGCGGTCCTGATCCGGGCCGGGCGCGTGGAACACGAGATGGCTGAAGCCGAGGTCCAGATACCGCTGCACGGCGGCGACGTGCTCGTCGACGTCGGTCGAGACGATGAACCGGCTCGCCGCGCGCTCGATGGGCAATGCGTCGGCGAGGCGCTGCATCTCGATCGGGTCCTCGACGCCGGTCTTCTCCTCGGGCGAGAGCGCGAGCGCGCCCCAGAACCTCGTGTCCTGCAGCGCGCGCTCGGCGTCCGGGTCGAACGAGACCTTCACCTCGATGAGCAGGTCGAGTTCGTGCTCAGGACGACCGCTGCGTGCGAGCCCTTCACGCACCGCTGGCAACAACACGTCGGTATAGAGAGTGGGTTGCTTGCCGCTCGTCGTGATGAATCCGGCACCACGCCGGCCGGCCAGCCTGGTCGCTGCCGGGCCGCTGCCGGCGATGTACAGCGGCACGGGGACGTCCGGACGGTCGTAGATCGTCGCCCGCTCGGTGCGATAGTAGGTGCCCTCGAAGTCGACACGCTCCTTCGACCAGAGCAGTTCGATGAGGTCGATGGCCTCCTTCAGCCGGGCGAAGCGCTCCTTCGGCTCCGGCCACGCAAAGCCCAGTGGTGCCTCGTTCATCGACTCGCCGGAACCGATGCCCAACACCACCCGTCCGGGATAGAGGCAGCCCAACGTCGCGAACGCCTGCGCGACGATGGCCGGGTGGTAGCGGAAGGTGGGCGTAAGGACGCTGGTGCCCACGACCAGGCGATCGGTGCCGGCGGCCAGCGCCCCGAGCCAGGGCAGCGCCGCCGGCGCGTGGCCTCCGTCGTGGCGCCAAGGCTGCAGATGATCGCTTACGAACACCGAGTCGAAGCCGCATTGCTCGGCGAGCATCCCGTAGTCGAGCAGTTCGCGCGGGCCGAACTGTTCTGCTGACGCCTTGTAACCGAACCTGATCTGCCGCCGCTTGGCGTCGCCCGGCGCGGTCTCCGCCGCCGTCACCGAGCCGCTGCCAACTTGGCGTGACCCGGCTCGCCGACGACCTTCCCGTCCTCGAAGACGACGCGGCCGCGGACGAAGGTCTGCTCGATGGTCGCGGCGATCGTGCGCCCGTCATAGGGGGTCCAGCCGCACCGGGACAGGACGCCGTCGTTGGTGATCGTCCACGGTGAATCGAGGTTCGCGACCACCAGGTCGGCGTCGCGGCCCACCTCGATCGCGCCCTTGGCACCGGCCAGCCCGAACTTCGCCGCCGGCTCGTGCGCCACAAGATCCGCAACGCGCTGCAGGGTCAGCTTCCCCTGCGTCACGGCATCCAGCAGCAGCGGGTAGTAGTACTGGATCCCCGGCGTGCCGGTGTGCGCGCTCCACATCTTCGTCCAGCCCACCTCCTTCTCCTCGCGGGTGTGCGGCGCGTGATCGGAAGAGCACATGTCGATCGTCCCGTCGACCATGCCTTCCCAGATCGCTGCGCGGCCCTCATCCGGGACCCAGTACGAGAGCGCGTACGGGCCGAGGCGTTCGACGTCGTCCCACGTCGACAGGAACGGCCCCCAATGGTTCACCTCGCAGGTGACGTCGACGCCCCGTGCCTTCGCCCGGCGGACAGCGTCGATGGACCGCTTCGTCTGCATGTGCGCGATGTGCACAGGGCACCCCGAAGCCTCGGCGAGCCGCAGCACGACGTCGATCGCGGTGTCCCAGATGACTCCGTTGCGCTCGGCGTAGGCCCGTGCGTAACCCTGCGGGGTGTTCTCGCCACGGTCCCAGTACTGCTTCTCGATGTAGTCCATCAGCGCCTGGTCGTGCGGATGGATGATGAACCGCAGGCCCGTCAGCGCGATCTCGTCCATCATCCGCAGCAGGTCGCCGTGGTCGTGCATGCCGGTGCCGGCCGGATGCGGGTAGTCGCGTCCGGTGTCGACGACCATGTAGACCTTGTACGCACGGACGCCGCGCTCGGCCATCGGCTTGATCTCGGCGCTCTGCGTCGCGGCAGGGTTGTGGTTGTAGTCCACGAGCGACGTCGCGGCGTAGCGGGCGAGGACGTCGTCCAAGTGCTCGGCCGTGGTGGTGGCCGGCCGGAGGTTAGGCATGCCGAACATGGTGGTCACGCCACCCGCGGCCGCCTGCTGGCTCGTCGTCGCGATGTCTTCCTTGTGCTCGTAGCCGGGCTCACGCGTGTGCACGTGGACGTCGATCATTCCTGGCATGACGTGACGTCCGGTCACGTCGATGTCCAGTCCGGCTTCCACCGCGACGTCCGGGCTCACGATGCCGGCGATCCGGCCGTCTGCGACGAGGACGTCGGCTTGCACCGGGCCGCTCGGCGTTACGACGGTCGCGCCGGAAAGCCGGAAATCTACGCTCATGCGGGACTCTCCACCACGATGCGCTCCTCTGCTGGTTCGGGGGTTTCGGTCGTGACGACGACGTGGCCGGGCTGTACATAGCGGTCCAGCCAGTCGACGATGCGCGGTGTGACGACGCTCCAGTACCGGTCGTACGCCGCGTAGTGCGTGGTATCGCGCTGCATGATCAATTGCTTCGGCCCGCGAGCCGCCGCGAACAACCGCTCGGCATGATCGGTGGGCGTAGTGGCGTCGCCCTCGACGGCGATGATCAGCAAGGGGGTCGTCAGCCCGGCGGCTGCCTCGATCGGCCGGTACTCGAGGATCTCGTCCGCTGAGCGCAGCGATACCGCGGTCGGGATGCGGTCGTCTACGTCGGACTTGATCGTTGTCGTGCGTCGTTCGGCAGTCGGGATCATGATCTCTTCGCGAGGGTGGACCAGGCGCCCCTTGCCGGTGAGCGCGCGCTCGCGGCGGTCGTCGGCCAACTCGGCGAGGTAGCGCAGCCACTCGTGTTCAGAACGCATCCGATGCAGCCAGTCGCGCCCGTCGGCCACCGGGACCTGGCTCACGGCAGCGCGGACGCGCGGGTCTGCGGCGGCGAGCATCACTGCGTTCCCGCCACCGGTGCCGCCGCTGCCGAAGACCCCGATCGCGTCGGTGACGACGTCCTCGCGGGTCGTCAGGTAGCTGACGGCGTTGATCAGATCGCGCAGCTGACTTGCCGGCGAGATGGCGTCCTGCGGGCCCTCGGAGTCACCGAAGCCGCGGTAGTCGAACACCAGAACGGCGAAGCCGTGCTGAGTGAGCGCTTCGTGGTACCGGACATATAGCTTGGCGTCCTTAAGGCCGAGCCAACCCGGCCCCTGGACGATGGTGCGATACGGGCCCGGCTGGTCGTCCGGAGTTCGCCAGAGACCACTAAGCCGGAAGCCGTCGCTGTAGAAGTGCACTTGCGACGTCTGCATTCGAGTCTTCCTCAGAACGGATCCAATATTCAAGCAATGTAGTGGCCCACCGGTTCCTGCCACAAGCACCGGATCTTGTGATCTAACTGGATTCTGCATACATTAATCGCACCTTACCGATTGTCGATCGAGGCGCCGTCTGCGCGTCCGGTACGGGTCCGCCGCCACACAGCCTGGGAGATCAGCTTGAGTGAGACGTTGCAGCCGTCGGCCGAGGCCGTGTCCACCCAGCCCCGCACCGATCAAGTGGTCGTTGCTCCAACCATGTTGGAAGCGGCCCGGACCATCGTCCGCGGCCCGTCGCTGAACCGGACCAAGACGGCCGGTTACGACGTGAAGGATGGCGAGCGGATCCTGCTCGTCGAGAAGGCGACGGATGATCCGGCGGTGACCGCCGCGCTTGTGCAGGCGATGAACGAGCTCGGTGCGCTGGTGGACGTGTTCCACGTCGACGTCCCGGACCGTCCGCTCGAATACCTCGACGAGTTCCGGGGACTCATGCACAACATCGGCGTCGAGCGCGACGTCGCCTTCGAGGCGTGGCAGGGCCGGCTGCGCTGGCTGGAGGAGGTCGCGGTCAAACAGGGGTACTCGCTACTGCTGCAAGGCGAGGGGGGACCGCTGCCGGTGCTGGACGGTCCGCGCTACGAGGGGATCCCGTGGTACCACCGCGCGACGTTCCCCGCCGCGGGCTTCCCCTGGCCGCTCTGGGACCGCATCAACCAGACGGCGTGGAAGCCCATCTGGACGAAGGGCAAGAACGCGACGGTGCATCTGACCGATCCGGAGGGCACCGACCTCACCTTCGAGCTGAAGCCGGAGCATTGGACCGGCGAGCACTACGAGCGCACCGGGTCGCGGTGGCGCTTCCAGGAGAAGTACTACCTGGGTCACCTGTACGGCTACCCGACACCGCCGTACAACCCGATGCCGGTGGTGAACGGCGTCGTAGCAGGCACCCTCAACCACTACGGCAAGCCGTTCCCCCACTGCACGCTGCATGTCGAAGACGGCCGGATCACCAAGATCGACGGCGGCGGCGAATACGGCGAGAAGTGGCGCGAGGTCATGGAGCTGACCCGCGACATCCAGTACCCCGAGAACCCTGGCCCCGGCCTGTTCTGGCTGTGGGAGGTGGCGATCGGGACGCATCCGAAGATGGTCCGGCCGCCCTACGCGTTCACCTTGGCCGGCCACGCCGCGATGTTCGAGCGGCTCAGCTCCGGCTACATCCACATGGGTTTCGGCACCGCGAACGGCAATCCGTCCGAGCACTGGGCTGAGGAGCAGGGGCTGCCGTGGGGCCACTTGCACATCCACCTCCAGCTACCCACCTACGTGATGACAACGGTGGAGGGCGAGGAGATCACCGTGGTCGACAACGGCCGCCTCACCGCGCTCGACGATCCCGGCGTCCGCTCGCTCGCCGAGCAGCTCGGTGACCCGGAGGAGCTATTGCGGCGCGCATGGACGCCACCACTTCCCGGCTCGACCGCGCCCGGCGACTACTGGACCGACTACGCGCCCGACCCGGCCGGCTGGCACGACCGGCACGCAGCGCAGTCGCGCAACGCGGTGTGACTCGCTCGAACACTGCCGCAGCCGGAACTGCGGCGCCAGACTTGCCGGCCTGGGAGTTGGACACGCTGCGCCGGGCGCGGCGGCTCGCGCGCCGGCGCGGCCACGCCCAGGTCACCATGCAGCACGTCGCCCTGGTCCTCGCGGAAGAGGACCCCGAGGTCGTGCGCCAGTGGCGTGCGCTCGGCATCGACGTCGAGCGCACCCGCCGCGAACTCGCCCCACCCGGCGTCCCCGAGAGCGCGCGCTATGGCCGCAACTACCAGTTCCATGCCGAGGCGTCGGACGACATCGTCATCGAGCCGGCGGTAGCGGAGTTCTTCCGCGAGTGCAAGAGCCTCCCCGTCGACGCGGGTGGCAGGCCAGCGGGCGCCGAACTCGCCGGCGCGGTGCTCACCCAGCTGTCCGCGCCGCTGCCAGGTTCGTCGCTGCTCGCAGAGCCTCCCCGTCGGGGTAGCACGCCGTCCTCGCCGGCCGAGGCCGCCGCGGTCGCCTCCGTCCGCGTGCGCCGTAGCGATACCGCAGCCGACCGGCGTACGGACGCCGACGCGGCGGCCCTCGACACGTTCGGACGAGACCTCACCCAACTCGCCGCAATGGGGCGCCTCGACCCGCTCATCGATCGCGACGACGAGGTGGCTGCCGTGCTGCGGGTCCTGCGCCGGCGGGCCAAGCGAAACCCGCTGCTCGTGGGCGAGCCCGGCGTCGGCAAGACGGCGATCGTCGAGGGCGTCGCGCAGCGCGTCGTGGCCGGCGCGCTGGACGACACTCGGCTGATCTCACTCGATCTTGCCGGGCTGCTCGCCGGGACCCGGTACCGCGGCGAGTTCGAAGAGCGAGTGCAGGACGTGCTCACCGACGCCCTGCACGCGTCCACTCCGACGATCCTGTTCATCGACGAGTTCCATCTGGTCGCGCGCACCGGCGCCGCGGAAGGCGGCCTCGACCTGGGGTCGATCCTCCTTGCCCCGATGGCGCGGGGGCACATCTCGGTGATCGGAGCGACCACCCCGGACGACTATCGCAGGCATCTGCGTTACGCCGGCCCGCTGCTGCGGCGGGTGCAGGTGATCGAGGTGCGAGAACCTACGGCCGCTCAGGCGGTCGCGATCGTCCGCGGCGTAGGCGCTCAGTACGAGGGCTTCCACGGCGTCGAGATCGACACCTCCGCCTACCGCACTGCGGTTTCGCTCGGCGCCCGGCTGCCCGGCCGGCTGCCGGACGCTGCGCTGGACCTGATCGACGACGCCTGCGCGCAGGTGCGACTGCACGCGAAATCCGGGGCGCCGGTCAGGGTGCTGGCGCGAGACGTCGAGGCGATCGCCGCAACTCGACCGAGCGCACGTCAGCGACGATGGCCGCGAGGGCTCACCCGAGGTCGACCGTGACCGCCTTCTCGCGGGTGTAGGACAGCAACTCGGCGAGCGAGGCGCCCTTGCCAAGGCCGCTCGCTTTCCAGCCGCCGAACGGCGAGCCGAGCGGGCGCTTACCCTGACTGTTCACAAAGACGTAGCCCGCCTCGACCCGCCGCGCCGCGCTCAGGGCAGCAGTGATGTCCCGGCACCAGATGTTCGCCGTCAACCCGTATTCGGTGCGGTTGGCGCGCGCGATCACGTCGTCGACGGTCCGCCACGTCAGAATCGACATCACGGGACCGAAGATCTCCTCGGTGGCCACGGCCATGGTGTCATGCACCCGGTCGAACACTGTCGGCGCGATGAAGAACCCACGCTCGATCTCCGGCGGCCGCCCACCGCCGCACAGCAACTCGGCCCCCTCCGCCTGCGCGGTCTCGACTGCCCGGAGGACCCGCTCGTAATGCGCGCGGAAGGACATGGGTCCGAGCTCGGTTGACTCGTCCCGGGGGTCGCCGACGCGCAGCAAGGACACGACGTCCATCAGCTCTGTGACGAACGCGTCGTGCAGGTCCTCGTGCACGTACACCCGCGACGTGGACATGCAGGACTGACCGCTCGATCGAGCCAGGTTCATGCCGCGCACGGCGGCGCGCGCCGCCTTGCGCACGTCGGCGTCCGGAAACACGATGAACGGGTTCTTGCCCCCTAGCTCGACGGTGACGTCCTTGATGTGGTCGGCACCGCCATGTAGGACCGCCCGTCCGGTCGCGACCGATCCGGTGAACGAAATGCGCGGCACGCTCGGGTGACCCACCAGCGCCGCGCCGATCCGCGCGCCGGTGCCGGTCAGCACCGAGAGCAGCCCGGCGGGCAGCCAATGCTCGGCCACCTTCGCCATCTCCAGCGCCGACAGCGAGCAGTGCTCGGATGGTTTGAGGATCACCGCGTTGCCGGCCGCCAGCGGTGCCGCGATCTTCCCGACCGCGGCCTTGAACGGATGGTTGTACGGCACGAGCCGGCCGACGACGCCGTAGGGTGCCCGCTCGCTGAACGACAGAGACGCCCCGTTGGCCGGCTGGGTGTGCCCCTTCACCTCGGAGGCGAGCCCCGCAAAGTAGCGCAACTCCTGCAGCCCGCCGGCGACGTCGTCACGCATGGCGCCGATCGGGTTCCCGGAGTCGGCGACGTCCAGTTGCGCAAACTGTTCGGCCTGCTGTTCGAGGGCGGCGGCGAAGTCAGTGAGGACGCGCGCCCGGCGCTGCCAGGAAGCCGCGGCCCACTCGTCCTGTGCAGCAACGCCGGCCTGAATGGCCCGGTCGAGATCGTCCCCGGTGGCTTCCGGCAGGACCGCGAGCACGTCCTCGGTCGTCGGGTCGACGGCGCTGAACGTGTCGGTCGCCGAACTGCGCTCGAACCGGCCACCGATGAAGATCGGCGTCGGCTGCGTCGACTGCATCGTCATTGAGCTGCCCTACTTCGGGTCGGTGCGCACCTGGACGACCGCGACCCGGCCGGCCAGAGCTTCGTCTCGTGCTGCATCGAACGTGCTGCGCAGTTCGCCCGGGTCCGTCACCGGACCGGCCGCCCAGCAGCCGTACGAGCGGCTGAGTACTGCGATGTCGATGGCCGGATCGGCCATGCGCATCCCGATCCACGAGTTCTCGACCGGGCGGCCACGGTGTCGAGCGACCTCGGCTTGGTGCTCCTCGTCGTTGTAGAAGGATGAGTTGTCGTTCACGACGACGAGCAGCGGGATCTCGTAGTGCACCGCGGTCCACAGGGCACCGGCCGCCATCAGGAAGTCCCCGTCGCCGACGATGCCGACACCGAGGCGCCCCATGTCCCGGGCCGCCAGCGCACCGCCCACCATCGCGCCCGGGCCGTAGCCCACACCGGCACCGACCGAGTGGCCGAGGAAGTCACCGACGCCACGGAACTGCCACACGTCTTCTGGCCAGCTACGCGTGTTGCGCAACAGCAACAACCAGTCGGTGTCGTGCACCGATTCCCACAGCTCGGACACCATGCGCGTTGCCGAGATCGGCTGCGCGTCCCACTTGACCTGCCGCCGCTCACGCAGTTGCTCGCGCAGCGCGGCGGACCGGTTTCCCAGCGCCGCCCGCTGTACCGCCCGGGCATCGGGATCGAGCTTGTCGCGCAAGCGGTCGAGCAGCGCGGCAGCCGCCCGGTGCGGATCGGCCACGACCAGCACATCGGAGATCCGCCGCGGCGCCCGTTCCTGTGACCAGGAGCGCAGCCCCAGATCCCCGTACGACAGCTCGACGACCGTCGGCGCTGTCTCCTGCACCGACGCCACCGTCCCCGGCACGTCGCCCACACCGATCGCCAGCACGACGTCGCAATCGGCCAGCGCCGCCTTGTCACCATCCAGGTTCTGCGGATGACTCGTTGGGAAGCAGACGGTGTTCCGCTCGTCCTGATACGCGGCGCCGAGCAACTCGACCAGGTCCACCAGCACCGCCGTGACGCCCGCGTCACGCAGCAGCCGTCCGGCGACGACGGTGACTCGCTCGGCGCCGAGCAGCGCCTCCACCGCGCGCTCGAGGTCGGCGGGGTCGGGGTACAGAGCGGGGACGGCCGTCGCGCCGGCCTGGGACGCCGGCACCGGACTGGATAGCCGTATCTCCTGCGCCTGCGCATCCAGCGACACGTACACCGGCCCCGGCGGCCCGGTGCGCGCGATCGCGTGCGCACGCTCGAGCGACGACGCGAAGACCGCCGGCACCGTGGCTTCGGTGTCCCACTTGACGTAGTCGCGCACCAGCTGGGCCTGGGTGCTCGCCGAGTGGATCCAGTCGATCGGACGGCGGGCAGTCGGATCGGCAGGTCCGCTGCCTCCGATGATCATCACTGGCACTTGGTCGCACGCTGCGTTGAACACCGCCATCGAGGCGTGCATCAGCCCGACAAGGTCATGCACGGCCGCAGCGGCGGGCTGACCGCTCGCCTTCGCGTAGGCGTGCGCCATGGACACCGCGATCTCCTCGTGCAGGCACAACAGGAGTTGCGGGTCGCGGTTCCCGCCGAAGTTGACGACCGAGTCGTGCAGACCCCGGAAGCTGGAGCCCGGGTTCAACGGCAGGTAGCGATACCCCAGCGTGCGCAGTGTCTGCGCCGCGATGTCCGAGCCGAACTCAGCTGTCCGGGCCGTGGCCTCCACGTCCTGCGGGCGCTCGACGCTCACGACCCGTCACCTCCTCGTCGGCCGGTTCAGTGGCTGGTGCTGCTGACTTCCTTCATCTGCACTTCGACGCCGTTCTTCCGGCACTCCTCGACGTACATCTCGCGCAGCGCCTTGTCCTCGTACCGGTAGTCGATCTGCTCGAGCCCCTTGGTCGAGTCACCCTTCTCCGCGTCACCGCCGAGCGCGACCGAGGCGTGGAGCGCGACGAACTTCGCCGGGGTCTTGCCCGTGTTGTAGTGCTGGTGCCAGTAGCCGGCCTGCGGCGAGATAACGCTGCCCTCCTGCCAGTCGTAGCGCTGGGGCTCCTCGCCGTCCTTCCACATCAGCGTGTAGCCGGTCGAGTCGAGCGTGTAGATGTGCGCTCCCGGCCCATGCCGGTGCGCCTTCTTGTACGTGCCCACCGGGAACTCGGAGATGTGCGCGAACATCGTGCTGCCGGCGAGGTGGATGTACATGTTCATCGTCCCGGAGCCGCGCTTGGCACGCGGAACCAGGTTCACCTGCCGCAGGTCGGAGATGAAGCTGGTGTCGAGGATGCCGCCGTAGTACTCGGTCAGGTACTTGCCCGGCTTGCTGTAGAAGTCCGACACGTCCGGGTCGAACCGATCGCGGAACTGGTAGTTGCTGTTGAAGATGAACTCCGGGTCCCGGTACAGCTCCCAGGTCACCGGCGCATCGGTCAACGCCATGAACCGCGCCGGCTCCGTGCCGCTGGTGTTGATGTGCTCGTAGTTGCAGTTCAGCGGGATGGCGAACAAGCTGCCGCGCGTCCACTCGAACGTGTGCCGCGGGCTGTCGTCGTCCCACCAGAGCGTGGTCGCGCCGTGCCCGTCGGCGATGACGATGATCTCCTCGTACATCTGCCGCTGCGGGGTGAGGCTGGCGCCCGGCGGGATCTCGCAGACATAGGCCTCGGACACGTGCTGGTCGCGGAACTCCAGGAACGCGCCGCGGCCCTTGCGCCGCGGCCAGTCGCCAAGCTCGAGAGTCCGCACATTGGGCACGAACTCACCGTTGTAGGACGGGAGGTCCTCCTGCTGCAGCCACTTCTGATAGGCGTTGTATTTGTCCTGCATGTAGAGCACGTACGAGTGGGTCTTGAACTCGATCTCGGTCTTGCGTTCGGCCATGGTCGCCTCATCTCTGGATGGGATCTCTCGATTCACGCGGTGCGCCGTGGCACCGGATAGGTCAAAGAAGCCGGCCCCCGACCTCGACGAACTGGCCCGACGGCGCCGGCTCGGCGCCGCCGGCGGCGCGTACCTCGGGGAACACGAGCGTCTTCACCACGACCGGCAGCACCCGTCCGTTCTGGATCGGGTCGCCGATGTCGATGAAGTCGTTCGCCGACAGGCGCAGCCCGTCGACGCAGATCAGCTCCCGCTCGCCGCCGATCGCGGTGTGCAGCGCGGCGCCGAGCGACCTGGCGCAGTCCTGCGAGAGTGTCACCACGAGAGGACCGTCGGGCAGGACGGTCCGTGCCGCGGCCGCAACGCCTTCGGCGATCGCGGTGAGGGTCCGGAAGTACGGACGTCCCTCCCACTCGAGCGAGAGGGCCACTGGATCGAGCAGGTCTTCCCGCCCGGCGCGGACGAGTCCGGTGCGGACCGCCTCGGTGACTTCGCCGGCGGACGGATCGTCGCCGAGATGACGGAGGCTGGCCGGAACGACGGGCAGGTTGTGACGGGGCGTCGCCGCCGGCGACGACGTGAAGACGGTGTCGCCGGAGAGCTGCGTGGTGAACTGCGAAAGCCCGACGACCGTCGCCCGCATCCGCTCCCCCGCCGGGCGCACCGTGCGGCCGGCGACGGTCATCCGGCTGACCAGTTCCGCCGCGAGCGTCGGACCCAGATCGGCGGCATCGGCGCCGGGCTCGCCCAGGTACTCGGCGACGCCACCG
>DATFTS010000320.1:0-5030 GCA_035261645.1 Jatrophihabitans sp.
CGCCGGACGAGCGGCTGGCCGGGCTGTTACGCCGCCAGCTGCCTGCGACCGAGCAACCGCGAGCGGCGGTCGGGCTGCCCGTGCCCGAGCTCGCCGCCATGTCAAAGAGCCTCGGGCAGGCCCGGTCCGCGCTCAAGGCGGGGGCACTGGTGCCCGGCACCGGACCGGTGGCCGTGGCCGCCCGGTTGACGGCCGAACGGCTGCTCCTCCGGCTGCCTCCCGCCGAGCTCGCCGACCTCGTCGCCGAGAAGTTGGACGGGCTGGTGCGGCTCGCGGCGCCGCGGCGCGACGACCTCATCGCCACCCTGGAGATCTACCTCGCCAATGGTCGGCGCAAGGCCGAGACGGCGCGGCAGCTCAAGCTACAGCGTCAGTCGCTGTATCAGCGATTGCAGCGCGTCCGCACGCTCCTCGGATGCGACATCGACGATCCGGCGCTAGCTGCCGGGCTCGCCCTCGCCGTCCGGGCCTGGCGCATCCAGCAGGCAGTACCGGTCACGCGCTGAGGGCTGTACTTCTGAGGGTCGGAGCGAAACATCCGTTCGACGATCGTGTGATTGTCATCAGGTACGCGATGCTAGCCAGTCGCTAGTCGCCGATACCCACCTCCGACCCAGTCGACGATTAGCCGGCCGTACTCCGCCGGCGCTTGCTCCCAGGCGAAGTGACCCGCGTCGAGCGGATGAATCTCGCTACTCGGGAGAAGGTCGTCGAGATACTGGTTGTTCGACCACGGCACGAGGTCATCGTTACGCCCGGCCAAGATCTGGGTCGGCGTGGTGATCTTCGGCAGCAGTTCAGCCAACACTGGGTTCTGCTCGGGGTAGTGGCGCACGAACCGCGCTGACTCGGCGAACCGGCCGAGATCGTAGGCGCTGACATAGTCCTCGTGCACTTCCGGCTCGGTGTCACTCGGGGCAGCCGTCTCGACCGCTTGGCCGATGTTGGTTCTCGCGTCCAGCCCCCGCACGATGTCGAGGCTCGGCGCCTCTATGACATCCCTAAGGGCGCCCCCAGCCTCGATCGGGAAGCGGACAGCACCGCCGCCGATAATCAAGCTCGTGACGCGCTCGGGATTCCTCGCGGCGAGGAAGAGTGCCGCTGCCGTCCCGATGTCTGGACCGACGATGTGCGGGCGTCCGAGCCCCCATTCGTCGATGAGACGATCGAGGAACCTTCCGGCTGCATCCGGGGCGATCAGCTCAGGGCGACCGTCGGAATGGCCGAAGCCCGGAAGGTCGATGGCGACGACACGCCCGGCGTCTGCGAGTTGGTGCCAGATGCGCCTGAAGGCCCAGAGAGTCTCAGGCCACGGTGCCAGCAGTAGCAGAGTTGTGTCCGAGTCTGCCTTCGTATCGGCGAACCTCACTCGCGCGCCGTCGCAAACGCGGAAGTAGGTGCTGATCGGCGAAGCTGTCTGTGCGCTCATCTGGCCGTCTCCTTCGCAGGCGCCGACTGGCTCAGCCGCCGCCGTACGGCACTGTGATGATCTCGAGGGAGTGCCCGTTCGGGTCCTGCCAGTAGACCCCGCGGCCGCCGTCGTTGTGGTTGATCTCGCCCGGATGTTTCTGGGACGGGTCGGCCCAGTACTCAAGGCCACGCTCCTTGATCCGCCCGAAGATCTCGTCGAACTCGGCGTCGTCAACAAGGAATGCGTAATGCCGCGGCACCACCGGCCCGTGGTCGTCCGCGAAGTCCAGTGACACGTCGTTGGACAGTTGCACGACCGCGAACGGCCCGAACGTGGTGGACTCAGGCAGGCCGAGGATGTCGGTGAAGAACTTCGCCGCCTCGTACTTGTCGCGCACCGAGACGATGGTGTGGTTCAGCTGGACGGCCACGTCCCGAACCTACCCGTTCGTGCTGCCGTTCAGTTGGCCTCGCTCAACCATCCGCTGTTTGCGGCCGCAGCTACGGCAGCCAGCTGCGACGAGACGCCGAGCTTGGCGAGGATGCCGCGTACGTGGCTGCGGACCGTCGCCTCGGATACCACCCATTGCGCCGCGATCTCGGTGACCGCGTGGCCAGCGGTCAGGGCGCGCAGCGTCTGTGCTTCCCGTGCCGTTAGCGCAAGGAACGGCGAGAGCTCGCGCTCGCGGGTAGCACGAGCGCGGTGCAACTCGCCGAGCAGCTGGGCGCGCTGCTCGGGGTGGAGCGGTCCCGTTGCGGTCAGCGCCGCCCTGGTGTTCCGCACCAACTCGACGAAGCCCGCCGCCTTCGGTTGTACGCCGATCGCCCCCTGCTCCAACGCGGACGCGATCAGCAGTCGATCCAGGCTTCCGGTGACGACGAGCACTCGTATGCCCAGGGAGGCCAGCGAGCCGATCATCGGAGTTGAGTTCGAGCTGTACGCCCCGAGATCGAGGTCGAGCAGGACGAGGTCGACGGGCGCTGCGCCCAGCTGCTCTGCCAGGTCGTCGAGCGATGCCGGCGGCACGATCCAAGCTCGCACGCCGCTCGACTCAAGCGCGGTACGCAGCGTTTCGGCGAGCAAGAGGTGATCGTCGACGATCGCGACTGTGGGCACGCTCAACTCGCCAGCGCGTGCGGCGCGACCGGCAGCGCCTCCGGGAGCGCGAACGTCACGCGGGTGCCACCTGTCGGTCGATCGTCAAGCTCGAGCGATCCGCCTTGCGCCTGCATGGCCATCACCGACGTGTACAACCCGAGCCCGTCGCCGGGCGCAGTGGCACTGCTGCCCCGCACCCCGCGGCGCAGCACCCTGCCTTGCTCGTCGGGCAGGATGCCGGGCCCGTCGTCCTCGACGACGACGCGAACCGTCGTCCCGAGCCGCTCGGTGCGGATCCAGATCCGCGCACCGGGCGCATGCACAAGGGCGTTGGTCAGGAGGTTGTCCAGCACCGTGGCGGTTGCACCTGGCCGCCCGACGACTCGCACATCCGCGACGTCGGAGTCGACGTCGCATCCCTGCAGCTGCCGGACCACAATGACTGGCGCGAGAATCGGGGCAAGATCGAACGCGCTGATCGGCTCTGAGCTGTGCGCATCCAGCATGGCTTGCAACCGCGAGAGCTCGGCGGCCATCAGCCCGCGCAGCCGGTCCGGCGCGATGGCGCTGCCTTCGCGGGACAGCAGTTCGGATGCCCCGAGCACGCCGACAACGGCAGAGCGCGCGTCGTGCAACCGCTCGCGTTGCGCGGCTTCCAGCTCCTCGAGGTGTCCTCTCAAGTGCACGACAGCTCGGGCCAACTCCGCGGACTGCGAGGCATCGGCCCGGTGGGCGCGCCACAGCGAGCGTGCGGCGGCATAGGCGATCAGCATCGCGGCAGCGAGTTGGAAGCCCGCCGCGACACCGATCGCCGGCGACGCGCCTGCGATCGACCATGCGCGGACAAGCTCAGCAGTCGCGAGCAGGATGAACCCGGTTGCGAGGTGCGCAGGCCGACCGGTGGTGCCGCGGGTGCCGCGGCTCGTCCGTTGCGCAACGAGCAGCCACCAGCATGCGGTGCCGATTGCGATAAGCACCCCGAGCGCCCGCCCCTCGCCGTCACCGCCAAGCCGTCGCGCGGCAAGCGCCACCGCGAGACCGAGCCCGCTGGCGGTGGCCGCCTCGAGGGTGAATCGTCGCGCGCTCAGCGCAACGCTGGAGTGGTGGCACGCCGCTGATGTGGCTCGCAGAAGCAGCATGAACACGGGTATCAGGAACAGCGCCCGAGTGCTGGCTGCGGTCTGCGCCATGTCGTGTGGCTCGTGCAGTAGTGGACCGATGGCTGCTACCGCCGGCACGGTGGCACCGAACACGAGAAGTGCGGTGGCGAACTGTGCGGTGCGCAGCTCGTCGGTCAGCCGGCCGCGCGCCAGGTACAGAACGCCGGCTACCAGGAACAGTCCGGAGCTGAGCGTGCGGGCCAGATTCGGCAGTTGTTCATGACCGGTGATCGAGTGCGCTGGATAGGCCGCGATCAGCACGCACCACGCGGTGAGGCCGCCCATGAGCCCCAGTGCTCGGGTATTGCGGTGTCGATATTGGAATCGCTGCGCAACTGTTTCGGGCGCGCACATGACTACCACCCGGGTTCCCCCGCCTCGCGGTCAGCGCATGGCCCCCTGCCCTACTCCCATGCGCGTTGCTCAGCGGCATGATGATCACTGGTTGCTCAGCGCAGCGTCAAGGCTCAGCGCAACGTCAGGGCCCAACGTCCCGGGCCGGACCAATTGATCAATTGCGGCGGACGACTCATTCCGCCGACCCGGATCGGCCGGTGGCACGCCGGTTGCGTCGGTGGCCAGCCACGAATACGAGAAGCCCGATGGCCACCAGCAGCACACCCACGGTGGTGATCATTCGCAGCCTCGCACCGGTCAGGGAGAGCCCCAACACGCTGCTGCCACGATGATGGGCATGCGCGCCGAGCACCTGGATCGACTCCCCGTCGACGCCGTCGAGCGCAACCTGCAGGCCGAAGTGCAGCGTCTCGGACTGGCTCTCATTGCCGGCGTCGGCCGGCAGCGTCGCCGAGAGCCGCACCCAGCGGACCTGGCCATTGGACAGCCCGGACGACACCGACACGGCGTCCTGGAGACCGCTCGCACTGCCCGACCACACCGGCCGGTAGCTGCCGTCTCGACTGTCGGCGATCTCGACGGTAAAGCTGAGCACCCGTTCGATCCGGATGTCGCCGTGGGAGCAATTCGCGTCGCCGTCCGGGCAGCCATCGACCTCTTTGACGTCGACCATCCGCAGGTACAGGTTGGCTGGGCCTCCGCTGCCGTTGCGCACTCCCAGGACGCCGCTGGTCGTCATCCCCGGCGCCAATCGCGTCATATCGAGCAGTGAACCGTCCGGGTGGTCGGTGAAGCCGACGCCGGGCAGGGCGATCTGCATGTGGCTGGCAGCTGGCGTGTACGCGAGGCTGCGGATGGACGCGCCAGCGAGGACGCCCACCGCGGCGAGGATGAGGGCAGCGACGATCGTCGAGGCCCGGCGAGCAACTGTCATCACGGCGCTACCGTCCCGGATCCCGAGACTGCGGCACTGTCCGTGCTCGTCGGCGCGTCGCTCGTCGGCG
>DATFTS010000321.1:0-30613 GCA_035261645.1 Jatrophihabitans sp.
GGGACGCGGCGCTGCGTCCGCGAAGCGGTACGGCGAGCGCCCATCTGGCGCCGGCCTGGTCGAGCCACAAACTCCTCCTCTGAACGCCCGGCACGGCTGCCGGGCGAGACTTCCGCACACATACCCGCGGTCGGGCATGACTGTTCGCCAGGAGACCCCCGCGGGGGTGCTCCAAGGCGCCGCTGGCCCCACCGATCTCCGCGAGGTCGAGACGCGACACCGGCCGACCGCGGAGTGCCTGAGTGGCCGATTGACGGGCGGGCCGTCGACCGCACACGAGAGATCGCCGCGGCTCGTTGGTGGCGGTGCAGATCCATGCTAACGCCGGCCGGTCGACACCGTGGTTAGGCGCGATCAGCCCTCCCCGCGACGGCTCGGTTCAGCTCTTCCAGTCTATGCCGAACAAGCCGACTAATCCTCCCTTACTGCCACTCCACGGCTGCCTCTCACGGTCGTCCGCCACCGAAGTGTGTTACAGCCACCGACTCGTAGTTGGCAACCTTGATCAACGGCCATACGCTCCTTTCAGCCGCTCCGTCGGAGGAGCGGGCTAAGGACCGGGAGGTTCGCAATGGCGTTCACGTTCACGGTGAAACTCTGGGAGAACTCGCGCCCGTCGAAGGCGAAGGGATCCGGGGTCGCAAAGGGCATCACTGCGGTGCAGGCCGCGACTCGTAAGGCACCGTCAACGATGAACGAGTCCGAAGTCGAGGCGGCCCGCAAGGCCATCGACCAGTTGATCACCGCGTTTGACACGGCCTCGGGCAAGCTCCGCGGCGAGCGGGACAACAAGTCCGTCACGACATCGATGGCACTAACCCAATGGCGCAAGGAATGCAGCGACTACCTCGACACCCTCAGGAAGCGGGTGTACGCCATCAATCGCGACAAGTTCGTCAACGAGTTCAATCAGGGGTACGCGGCCAATCGCGACAAGCTCGTCGCCGCCCACACCGCTGCCGCTCAAACTCGTCGAGCCATCGCAAACGGTGGAGCGGCACCGACGAACAAGATCGTCATGGACTGGTTCAACGCCGCGCGTGACATGGGCCGGTTCACGTCGAAGACCGAGATCGCGAAGTTGCAAGTCACCGGCATTCCCAAGGGCAGTATCCGGGTCGAGGACGTGCCGCTGCCGCCCGACCTGAACGCCACGAAGACCAAGATCAAAGAACTGACTGGCTGGCTCGACGAGTTTGCCAAGGGTGCCAAGACCGCGGGCCGCGCCGCTGGCGCAGGGCTTAGCGACACCAACGCTGTGGAGAAGGAACTCAAGGACATCCTGGCCGAGTACCTCAAGATCGAAAAGGCGATGAAGCCGGTCATCCAGCAGGCCAAGCTGCTTGCGACACAGGCAAAGCAGAAGGCCGACGCCATGAAAGCTGTCGTCCAGCAGAGCAACACCGATGAGCGGGTGATCAAGCCACTGGTGAAGGACTTGCATGACATCAAGACGCAAGCCGAACAGCTGGACGCTGAGGTCGTTCGCCTGAACTATCCCTACCGCGAGAGCGACGGCGCGATTGCCAAGCGCGCGTCAAATTGGCGAAAGATGCCAGGGTTCGACGCGACGCGGCATGCTCCGATCCTGCAGAAACGTCAGGAAGCCTCGTTCATGGGAATTCGCCTGGCGACGATGCCGCTCGCAGAGGCCCGCAAACAGGTCGACCGGGCGAAGGACCTGATGGGCAAGTCGACCAACCACCGGGGCTACGCCTCCGCAATCTGACCGCCTGATCAAATCGCCGAATCGCGGACGAACAGCCGGTAGAGCGGCGCGCGAGCCGGCGCCCTCAGTCGGTCCGGACGGCCAACTCGCCCAGTTCGGACCAGTCTTCCTGCGGGATCGTCATGTTGACGATGCGCGGCGTCGCCGCAAGGTGCGAAGGTAGCTCGCGCTGCGCGTCCCTGAAATGCATGGACTGGACGTGCGCAGCGCCTGCGGCATCGTCCCGGAACGCCTCGATCAGGACGTATTCGTTCGGATTCTCCACACTGCGCGACCAGTCGAACCACATGCATCCCGGCTCCGCCCGCGTCGCCTTGGTGAAGTCGGCGGCGATCTCGAGCCAGTTGTCGGCGTCCTGGGGCCGAACCTCGAATTTGGCCGCAATGAAGATCATCAGTCAACGTCCTCCTCAGCGAGGCAGGGGCAGCGAGATTCCGTACCGGCGGAACTTACGGTAAATGGTCGCCCGCGACATGCCCAACGCGTGCGCCGCCTCCGCGGGGTGCTCGTCGTTGTCCAGCAGCGCCTGAATGATCGCGTCGCGCTCCATCGCCTCGAGCACGGTGAGCACCTGATGCCCGGACGTCCGCGCGGACGGCGGCAGGTCGTCGATCTCCACCACCCCGGCGTGCCGGCGCTTGACCACCTCGCTGAGCAGCTTCTGCAGTTGGGCGACATTGCCCGGCCAGTCAAGGCGACGCAGCTGGGCCATCACGTGCGACGAGACGCTGAGCCGATCCTCGCCCAGCAGCTGGCGCAAGATGTAGGGCACGAGCTCGGGGAGGTCATCGATGTGGTGCCGCAGCGGCGGCACCTCGACCGTGCGCGGGAACGCCATCGACAACACATCCCAGGGCAGCTCGCTCGACGAGGCCGTTATGGCCACACGGGCGCGCTTGGCACGATCGCCGTTGCGGACGAGGTCGGCGAGGTGGTTGGCCACCAATTCGGCCGTGCTCTCGTCCAGCCGGTCGACGTGCCGCAGCACCACCATCCCGCACTGCTGCTCGCACTCGTCCGCCAGCGTGCTGAGCCACTCATCGACGGCGCCCGGCAACGGCGGCTCGAGCACACGGAAGCGACCCGCCGGGCTGTGCAACCGGTGCACCGCGCGCAGGATGGCCTGCTTCCCGCTGCCCGGCTCGCCCGCCAGCGCCGCCCACTCCCCCGTCTCGTAGCAAGAGTTGACCTGCTGCACGCATCGCGTCCACACGGAGCTGGAGCCCGCGAGCCCGGGCACGGTCAGCGGCACACGGCCGCCCCGGATCAGCAGGGCGCCGGCCCTGAGCGGCGGCGGCGTCTGCAGCAACCGGACGCGGAACACGGTGCCGGCCTGCCCGGCGCCGCTGCCGACCGGGGCGGAGCGCAGTTGCGCCGAGCGACCGCCGGGCAGCTCGACCGTGCGCGAGACGGACCGGCGATCCGCTCGGATCATGTCCACGGCGTAACCCAGCAGCGCCTCCTGTTCGACGGCGTCGAACGCTGTGCGCGCGTGGTCGTTCATCATCACCACGTCGTGGTTGATCGCGAGGATGGGGCCGGCCGACTGCTGGCAGACCTTCAGGTACTCCTGGAACAGGGCGAACTCCCGCAGATCCGTCTGCGCCAGCAGCTCCTCCTCGATCCGGTGCGCCGTGGCGGACGCGAGTGCCATGAGCATGGCGCCCGGCGCGTGCGCCCACGACGTCAGGTCCAGGATGCCGACGACCGAGCGCCGCGTGGGGTGGTGGATCGGGGCGCCGGCACACGCGAACTGGCCGAGTTGATGGGTGTAATGCTCGCGGCCGTCCACCAGCGCCTGCTGCCCGCTGCTGATGGCAGTCCCGATTCCGTTGGTGCCGGCGAACTCTTCTGCGTAGCTGAATCCGGGAGCGAGCGAGACGGCGTCGAGTCTGGCGGTCAGCCCGAGGCTCGTCGTCCGCCGGTCGAGCACCACGCCGGTGTGGTCGGTCAGAATGATGCTGACCGGTTCGTCCTGAAGTTGCTGGTGCAGACCGTTGAGGATCGGGGCGGCACTGCGCAGCAGCGGAGTCGCCGCGTCGCGGTCGGACAGGTACGGGACGTTGATCCGGTCGACGTCGACCTGGTTCTCCTGGCTGCGCTGCCAGGACGCGAGGATGAGCCTGCGGACATTGACGGCGGACTCCATCTCGTGGCTCAGGAACCGTTCGCGTGCACGCGCCACACTGTCGTCGTCAGCAACCGCCTGACTGCGCTCTCGGACCACGGCGGCTCCCGTCACTCGGCTTGAACTGGTAGCGACGCCGGTCGCAAAAACCCTAACTCCGAACGTCGGGTCCGCAATCTCAAAATGAGACGAAAAAGGAGTGCTTTCAGCCGACGGACGGTCCCAGCCCCAGTGACTGCGGGGTACTTGCGTCGGGTGAGGGCTGGTGCAGCCCCTCGTCCAGCGGCCCGAACTCGGTCATCAGCGCCGGACTGCCACCCCACGGCGTCTGCTCCTCGGCGACCAGGGTGTTGGTGGTGAGCAGCAGGCCGGCCACGGACGCGCCGTTCTGCAGCGCCGATCGCACGACGCGCAGCGGGTCCATGATGCCCATCGCGATCATGTCGCCGTACCGGCCCTCCAGCGCGTCGAACCCCTCATCGACGCCGAGTTCGGCGGTCTGTGCGACAACGTCGGCCGCGTCGTAGCCGGCGTTCGCCGCGATCAGGTACGCGGGTTCGGCGAGCGTGCGCCTAACGATGTCGACGCCCACCGCGTAGTCGTCTTTCATCTCCAAATCGTCGAGCGCGCGAGCCGCGTGCATCAACGCCGCGCCCCCGCCGGCGACGACACCCTCGGCCATCGCCGCCCGGGTGGCAGACAGCGCATCCTCGACCCGATGCTGCAGCTCCTTGAGCTCGGCCGGCGTGGGCGCACCGACAGTGATCACTGCGACCTTGCCGGAGAGCGAGCCGATCCGCTCGGTGAGCACGTCCTCATCGACGCCGAACGTGGCGCGCTGCAGTTCCGCGCGCAGTTGCGTCACCCGGAACTCGACCTGGTCGGCGGTCGCGCCGCCGATGATCGTCGTCCGGTCGGCGGTGGCCCGCACCTGCTCGGCGCGTCCCAGCTGCGACACCGTCATCGTCTCAAGCGTGAATCCGGAGTGCTTGCTGTACACGGCACCGCCGGTGAGTGCGGCGATGTCGTCGAGCTTGTGCAGGCGGCGGTCGCCGAAGCCGGGTGCGCGCACCGCGACGCACTGGAAGATGCCGTTGACGTGGTTGTGCACCAGCATCGAGAGCGCAGTGCCCTCGAGGTTCTCCGCGATGATCACGAGCGGACGGGGCGCCTTCATGATCTTGTCCAGCAACGGCATCAGCTGCTGCACCTGGCTGATCTTCTCGCTGCACAGCAGGATGTAGGGGTCGTCGAGCACTGCTTCCAGGCTCGCCGGATTGGTGACCATATACGGCGACAGGTAGCCGTTGTCGAACTCGAAACCCTCGACGAAGTGCACGTCCATGCCCGGCTCGCTCGCCTCTTCCACCGTCACGATGCCGCCGTCGCCTACGGTGTAGAGGGCGCGCGCGATGACGGCGCCCACGACATCGTCGTCGTTCGCGGAAATGGCCGCGACTCGGGCGAAGTCATGCTCGGTCGCGATCGGACGTGCGACCGAGCGCAGATGCTCGACCAGTCGGGCGGCTGCCAGGTCGATGCCGCGCTTGACCATTACCGGGTTGCCGCCCGACGCGATCGCTTCCATTCCGGCTCGGACGATCGCCTGCGCGATCACGGTCGCGGTCGTCGTGCCGTCGCCGACGATGTCGTTGGTCTTGATGGCCGCTTCCTTGACCAGCTGGGCGCCCATGTTCTCGAACTGGTTCTTCAGGTGAATCTCGCGGGCGATCGTCACCCCGTCGTTCGTAACGACAGGTGATCCGGTGATCTTTTCGAGAATGACGTTGCGCCCCTTGGGGCCAAGAGTGGACTTGACCGCTTCTGCGAGTTGGTCGACGCCGGACAACAGCAGCTCTCGGGCGGGGCGGCCGAAGCGAAGTTCCTTGGCCATCGGGCTCTCCAAAGGTCGGTACTAGGGACCCCGGGCAGGCCGTCGACGGCGACGGCCTGCCCGGGTGAGCGCTATGCGCGGGCGATGAGGTCGAAGTCGAGGTACTCCGCAGCATCTTCCGGGTTGGCGAACATGATCGTTCGGTCGTCCTCGTGGATCATGCGGCCGTAGTGCGTCGACATGCTCTCTTCGAACTCGGCTGAGTTGAACCAGCCCTCTTCTTCGCCGGCCGCCTCGTCGATCTCGCTGTAGATGAGGTCCATCCGGTTCTTGGCGTCGACGCGGATCATCGAGGGCAGGTGCGTGACAGTGACGTTCGGCTTGTGCGACATGACCTCGGCCACGATCACACCCACTTGGTTGTTCATCAGCGTGAAGCCGCACCTGTTGGAAGCGGTGTTGTCGGCCTTGAACGGGCTCCCTGTCGTCGTGAAGGTCGTGGTGCTCACTGGGCCACCTCCTTCGGTGTGTCCAGATCGAGTTCGGCGATGATGTCGATGAAGCGGTTCTTGGCCCGGTCGAGCGCGTCCTCGAAGCGCTGTGGTTTCGCATCCGACTGCGACCAGATCGGCTGCAACGTCCGCACCGCCGCGATGCTCCGCGGCACCCAGGTGGACAGCCACGACTGGAGGATCGGGCGGTTGTGGTCCGCGAACTCCTTGTCGTTGATGAGCAGCTGGAACATCGCTTTGGTGTAACGCAGGTCGCGCTCGGCGTAGTCGTACTCCTCGGCGCCGATCAGCGTCGGGGTGACGAAGTCGCCGTTGGCGGGCGCCGCCTGCTGTACCAGGCCACTGCGGAATACCTCGCCGACGAGCGGCTCGAAAACGATGTTTGCGGCGAAGATCGCCTCGCACCAGTCCCAGACCGCGGTGAGTTCCTCGGCAGTCTCGCGTACGCCCTGCCATGCCGGGTCGGAGTTCCACGCATGCTGGTGTGCCGTTCCGTCGAAACCGTCGATCTCCTCTGACAGCGTCAGGTTGTAGAGGGCGAGATCCTGCGCGGCACGGATGCGGTGCATGCTGTTGACCGAGATCGCGTTGTTGTGCATGTTCGTGGGCGCGCGGCGGTTGGCGTTCGCGAACAGGTAGAGACCCAGGCCGTGGTCGACGTGCATCCAGGCGCCGAGGTGTCGAGCGACGAAGTCCACCCAGTTCTTCTTCCACTGGTCGAACGCCTTGGCCTGCCGCGCCGCCTCGACGTTCTGGTTGAGTTGCCGGACGACGTTGGCGTTGTAGCGGTAGAGGGTGAGCTCCCACTCCTCGTTGGGATCGCGGAACTCGTGCCAGCCGAGCGCGGGCCACGGATAGCCCTTGCCGCCCGAGCCGGGCCCGCGCACCGGTATGGGCCGATCCGAGCCCCAGGCCTTCAGGGCGGTCCATTCCAGCGGGTAGCCGCCCTTGCCGTCGGCGAATCCGTACAGCCAGCCCTGCGAGAGGTAGTGACGCGGGTCAGGCTGCACCTCGACGGTGACGTCCTCGTAGTGCGACTGCTTGCGCTTCTGCGGCGTGAAGTAGTTGAAGGTGCGCGAACTGGAGTCGGGGAACTGCTTGGCGCCCGCTTCCGCATCGGTGAACACGACCTTTGGCACGCTGCGTTCGTGGGTGCTCGTCATGTGCTCTCTCCTGTCGTCGTGAACTTGTCGTAGTAGATGTGCTTGTCCGCCACACCGAGCGCGGGCAGCAGTTCGAGCGCCGCCTCGACCATCGGCGGCGGTCCGCAGACGTAGGCGTCGACGCCGGCCAGATTCGTCTCGCGCCGTCGCAGCACGTCCGTGATCAGCCCGGCCTCACCGTCCCAGTCGTCCGCGCCGTCCAGCTCGGAGAGGGCTGGGACGAAGTGGAAGTTCGGCAACGTCTCCTCGAGCTTGCGCAGCTCGTCCTCGAAGCAGAGGTCGCGGCGCCGGCGGGCGCCGTAGTAGAAGGTCGCCTTCCGGTCGATGCCGCGGTCGGCCATCGAACGCAGCAGCGCAAGGATCGGCGCCATCCCGGCACCCCCGCCCACGAACATGATGTCGGCGTTCGGGTTGTCGCGCAGGGTGAAGACACCGAACGGCCCGGTGACGTCGAGCCGATCGCCGACTTGCACCCGGGTGTCAAGGAAGTTGGAGAACATCCCGTCCGGATAGATCTTGATGACGAACTCGAGCAGGCCGTCCTCCAGGCTGGAGATGTTCGCCATCGAGAACGACCGCGTCTCGTCCGTCCCCGGGACCGCGAAGTCGACGTATTGGCCGGGGAAGAACTTGATCGACGTCGGCTCGACAAGCTTGACGATCACGTGGCGCATGTCGTGCGTGACGTTGTCGTTCGACACGACCTCGACGACCGCCTCCTGGATCGGCAACCCTGAGCGGATCATCTCCTCGTCGTAGTTGAGCAACTCGATGGTCAGGTCCTCGTAGGCGTGCGCCCGGCACAGCAGGGTGAAGCCTTCCTCCTTCTCATAGTCGGGAAGGGCGAACGTCGAGTAGCGCTCAAGTTCCACGTCGTCGCCGTCGAGAATGAACGACTTGCACGAGGCGCACTGACCCTCCTTGCAGCCGTGCATGAGCATGATTCCCTGCTCGGCGGCGGCGCGCAGGATCGTCTGGCCCTCGTCGACCTCGAGTTCGATGCCGACCGGCTCCAAGCGCACCAGATGCTTTTCGGCCATTGCCATCCCTGGGTGTATCGGACGCGAGGAGGGCCCCAGTCGCGTGGAGCCCTCCTCGCCCAGCGGAACCTCTACTTCGCCGCGGGAGCTGGCCGGCCAGCCGGTCCCTGACGGTTGTAGTCGGCCACGAACGCGGCGCGTTCCGCGTCGGTCATCTCGTTGAGCAGCACGTTCGGGCTCTGCAGCGGCGGGCAGCGACGCAGGTGGTCGAGCGTCCACATCTTCTGCGGGTCGAGATCCAGATGCGGTTGCGCCACTAGGGTCTTGCCGTCGTCGCGCACGTACCCCATGTCGGAGACGACGTCAGCCCAGTTCCAGCCGTGGTACAGCGTCTCCCACTCCCGGGAACCAATCAGCTGGCCCATGTTCGGGGTGTTCCGGCCCTGGAAGGTCGGACGGAACGCCTCGGCGTCGGTCCACCGACACGGTTCGGAGCAGTATGTACGCCACTGGCCGTCGACCTTGTCCATGACCATGTCCTCGCGGACGAGGCAGGGCACCATGCACGTCCAGCACCGGTGTGGGTAGACGTAGTCGACGCTCTCGAGCGCGATGGGGTTGTGCCCGTTCGGCCGGGAGAGCCGGTTGTAGTTCTCCCACCACTTGCCGTACTTGTTGTACCAACCGGGGTACTTGTTCTCGAACCACTCGAAGTCGTCGTCGGTCATCGGGTCGATGCGCCAGTAGTTGGCGAGCCATCCGGTGGCGAAGAACTGCGCGACCTCGTGCACGTAGCCCTTGTTCCAGATCTGGTTCCACGCCTCCTCGATCAGGTCGTGGGGGATGACCAGTCCGTACTTCTCCAGCGGGACGAGGTAGCTGCGGTAGTAGTCGTCGTAGATCCAGCGCCGCCACATCTCGGCGTAGCTTTCCCGGTCCTTGCGGCGGTCCTTCGTGCCGTACTCGATGAAGGTGCCTATCGCTGCGTCGACGACGCGGTGGTTGTTCCACCAGGCATAGCGAAGATCACGCTCGAGCAGCTGATGGTTGCTCTCGTCCGAGAGCGCCATGAGCAGCGTTGCGTAGCCGTTGCTGATATGCCGCGACTCGTCGGACTGCACCGAGTGGAACACCGTCGGGAGCAGGTAGTCGCCGTTCGCGGCCGCTTCCGCCGGCATCGCGACGAACAGCGTGTTGGTGAACGCTGTCTCCGCGACGATGGTCAGATAGATGCTGGCCGCGGTGATCGCATCACCGGTGATGAACCCCTCGGCGAACTGCCGGCCGATCGTCCCGCAGTAGTCGTTCTGGAAGTTGCGCAGGCTCGAGTTGAAGCCGGCCGGGTCGATGTAGTTGTTCATGTAGATGCGCTTGAGGTTCTGCTGGATCGTCGAGTGCCGAACCTCGTCGATCATCTGGATCGCCTGGCCGTTGTGCAGCTCCGGGTTGGGGACGGTACGGAACAGCAGCGGCATGGCCCGGGCTGCCGAGATCTCGGGCAACGGGATGATTGACAGGAACAGCTTCTGCCACTCCAGCCAGCGCTCCTGCACCTGCCGGAACATGTTGCCGCGGATCGCGCCGTCCTCCGCGCCGTACACGCGGTGATCCTTCTCCTCCTGCATGGGGAAGTAGGACCGCAACACCTGCTTGAGCGGGTCCTTCTTCTTCGCCTTCTGGAACGTGTAGTCGGTTCCGTAATGCGAGACAGGCTCGTGATAGACCGGATCCCAGGACAGCTCCTGGATCTTCTGGTGGGCTCTCGCCACGCTCTGACGGCTCATCAGCACTCCTTCGTGGTTGGCGGCCGACTGGACTGCTCCGCCCGCGCCAGACGGACACTGGCTGCGGCGGGGCCGAGCTCGAATGAGGCGTGCTAGTCACGCCGAGTGAGGATGATTAGAGCCCGGATCGTGCACGTGGACGGTCTCAACCTGAGACAACGGGCCTGGGACAAGCGGTCTGGGACAACGGATCAGGGCTCGTCCATGACCGCGGCCCGCAAGGCGGCGAGGTGCTGCCGCCGTCGCTCCGGCATTCGGGCGTCTCCCTCGAGTGCCGGCGCGATGCCCAGTGCTCGCAGCAGCGCCGCGGCCGGCTCGCTCGGGTCGCCCGCGTCGCCGACCGCGGCGTCCGTGCCGAGGGTCGGATGCAGTCCGATCTCGGCGAGGTGCGAGAAGACGAGGTTGACGACAGTCCACGGGTTGTACGTCTCTAATTCGGTTTCGTTCACGGGTGACCTCCGGGGACGCGTTCGCCCTACGCCGGTACCCGCATGGATAGGCGCGATCCAGCCTTGCGGCGGTCTCGTTTTGAGACGCATCGCGAAACCGGTCCGACCTACTGTCAGGGCATTCGGCGGCCCTGGCGACAACCGGAGGAGATGCGCATGTACACCAAGAATGGTGAGAGCTACTTCGTGGTCGACGGTCACGTGCATTTCTGGGACGGCAGCCCGGCCAACCAGGCGAACATCCACGGGACGCAGTTCATCGATTGCTTCTACGACTACCACAAGAACCTCAGCCCGGCGGAGTGGCTGTGGCCGAAGGAGAAGTTCCAGAAGTACAGCGAAGACGACCTCATCCACGACCTGTTCGAGGTGGGATACGTCGACAAGGCGATCTTCCAGCCCACCTACCTGACCGACTTCTACACCAACGGCTTCAACACCACCGAGCAGGACGGCGCAATAGCCGAGAAGTACCCGGACCGGTTCATCGTCAACGGCGCGTGGGACCCACGCGACGGCGATGCCGGCCTGCGCAAGCTCGCCGAACTGGCCGCTCGCTGGAACCTCAAGGGGGTGAAGCTGTACACGGCCGAATGGCGCGGCGACTCGCACGGCTGGAAGCTCTCCGACCGGGAGGCGTTCAAGTACCTCGAGAAGTGCCAGGAGCTCGGAATCACCAACATCCACGTGCACAAGGGCCCGACCATCAGGCCACTGGAGCGCGACGCGTTCGACGTGCACGACGTCGACGTGGCGGCCACCGAGTTCACCGGCCTGAACTTCATCGTCGAGCACGTGGGGCTGCCGCGGCTGGAGGACTTCTGCTGGATCGGCACGCAGGAGCCGAACGTGTACGGCGGCCTCGCGGTCGCGATGCCGTTCATCCACAGCAGGCCGAGATACTTCGCGCAGATCGTGGGCGAGTTGCTGTACTGGATCGGCGAGGACAAGATCCTGTTCGCGAGCGACTACGCGATCTGGCAGCCGAAGTGGTTGATCGAGAAGTTCGTCGACTTCGAGATCCCGGCGGACATGACGGAGTACCCGGAACTCACTGCGGACGTCAAGCGCAAGATCCTGGGCCTGAACGCAGCGGCGCTCTACGACCTCGAGGTTCCGCCCGGCCTTGCCGCCAAGGTGCCTGGCCAGCCCGAGGCAGAGGTCGCGGTCGGCGCATCGTCGTGACGAGCAGGCTCGTCGACGGCGATCTGCAGACCGCGCTGCTCGCCGCGCTCGGCACCGTCCGCGACCCTGAACTGGACGAGTCGATCGTCGATCTCGGATTCGTCACCGAGGCCACCACCGCCGACGGCCACGCGCACGTCAGACTCCGGCTGCCGACCTACTTCTGCGCCCCGAACTTCGCCTACCTGATGGTCGCCGACGCGCACGACGCGGCGCTGTCGGTGCCGCAGATCGACACCGTGTCCGTCGTGCTGGAAGAACACTTTGCCGCCGAGGAGATCAACTCCGGCGTGGCCGCCGAACTCGGCTTCGTGCGTTCGTTCCCGGGCGAAGCAGGCGCGGACCTCACCGAACTGCGAGCCAACTTCCAGCGCAAGGCGCACCTGGCCGCGATGGAGCGGGCTTGTGCGCGGCTCCTCCGCGATGGATGGACGATCGACATGCTGCCCAAGGCGCGGCTGGCCGACCTGCCCGACGGCGCCGAACGTCGCAGCCTGCTGCGTCGACGGGCAGACGTCGGGCTGCCGCTGCGCGAAGAGGCACTCGTCTTCGTCGACGATGCCGGGGTGGCGGTCCGACCGGAGGACGCGCCGATCCGGCTTCGGTTCGCACGCACCGTCCGAGTGAGTATCGACGGCAACGCGCACTTCTGCCGCGGGCTCCTTGTGACGCGCTACCCCGAGTCGGCTGCTACCCAGCGGCCACGACCGTTCACAGAGGAGGGCCCGCGATGAGAGCCGTGCAACTCCAGAAGTACGACGCGTCGCCGCAACTTGTGGAGGTCCCTGACCCGCAGGTCACCGGCCCGCTCGACGTGGTCGTCCGCATCGGCGGCGCCGGGGTCTGCCGCACCGACCTGCACATCATCGAGGGCCAGTGGGCGGAGAAGACAGGGGTTTCGCTGCCGTACACCCTCGGTCACGAGAACGCCGGCTGGGTCGCGGCAACAGGCAGTGCCGTGACGAACGTGGCCGAGGGCGACCCGGTGATCCTGCATCCGCTGGTGACGTGCGGGCTGTGCCGCGCCTGCCGGGACGGCGACGACGTCCACTGCGAGAACTCTACGTTCCCCGGCATCGACTCCGACGGCGGCTATGCCGAGTACCTGAAGACGACGGCGCGCTCGGCCATCAAGCTCGACCCGGCGCTGCAACCGGCGGCCGTCGCCGCCCTCGCCGACGCGGGGCTGACGGCCTACCACGCGGTGGCCAAAGCGGCGCGAACGCTGCGACCGGGCGATCGAGCGGTCGTCATCGGCGCAGGTGGCCTCGGCCACATCGGCGTCCAGGTGCTGCGCGCTATGTCGCCTGTCGAGATGATCGTCATCGACCGCAACGCTGACGCACTCGAGCTGGCGAAGGAGCTCGGCGCCGACCACACCCTTGTGGCGGACGACGACACGGCGGCCGCAGTACAGAACCTCACCGCCGGCAAGGGCGCGGAGGCCGTCATCGACTTCGTCGGCGAGGGCGGCGCGGTGGAGATGGGCGTCGCCTGCCTGCGCCGCAACGGCAACTACTACGTCATCGGCTACGGGGGCGCGGTCAACGTGCCGACGATCGACATCATCTCCACGGAGATCAACTTCATCGGAAACCTCGTCGGCTCCTACAACGACCTGGCCGAGCTGATGGTGCTCGCCGCCCGCGGACTGGTCACGCTGCACACCGCCACCTATCCGCTGGCGGACTTCCAGAAGGCGCTCGACGACCTCGACCACGGTCAGGTACGCGGGCGCGCGATCCTCGTCCCCTGACGCCGGCCGCCACTCATGAGCCTTGCACCGACGGCCCCGCTGTCGACAGCACTGTCGACAGAGTCCGCTGCGCTCGCCGAACCGAGCCTGCGCGGGTGGACGCTCTCGGGAGGCCGCCGGCGCCAGCTCCGGTTGATAGGCCCGGCCTTCGTAGCCGCAGTCGCGTTCATCGACCCCGGCAACGTCGCAACCAATGTCTCCGCCGGCTCCAGGTACGGCTATCTGTTGCTCTGGGCAGTGCTTTCGGCGAGTGCGGTGGCCACCCTCGTCCAGTACCTCTCCGCCAAACTCGCCGCGGCGACCGGCGCAAGCCTCGCCGCGGTTTGTCGGGACAACACGCCGACCGCGGTACGACTCGGCCTGTGGCTGCTGGCCGAGTCCGTGGTGATCATGACCGACCTCGCGGAGTTCGTCGGAGGCGCCATAGCCCTCCAGTTGCTCTTCGGCGTCTCCGCGCTGAGCGGCGGCCTCATCATCGGCGCGGCAACGATGGTCGTGATGGCCATGCGCCTGCGGGGGCGGGATGCGTTTCCGGCAGTCGTCGTCGGGCTGCTGTTCACCATTACAGTCGCCTTCGCCTACCTGGTTGTACGGAGCCGGTTCGACGTGGGCGGGGCGGCGTCCGGCCTGCTTCCGCGCTTCGACGGCGGCGACAGCGCCTTGCTCGCCTGCGGCATCGTGGGTGCCACCGTGATGCCGCACGCCATCTTCATGCACTCATCGTTGATGAGCGGGCTGGGCCATGGCGTGCCGGCGCTACACACCACGTCGATGCTGCGGTTCCTGCGCCGCGACGTGATCATCGCGATGGGCTTGGCCGGCCTTGTGAACTCGCTGATCCTGCTCATCGCTACAGGGCTGCCGAGCGGGTCGGGTGACTCCCTGACCTCGGTGCACGCGGCCTTCGGGCAGACGTACGGGAGTGCCTTCGCGCTGATATTTGCGCTGGCGCTGCTCGCATCCGGACTCGCCTCCGCCTGCGCCGGGCTGTACAGCGGGCAGGCGATCATGCGCGACTTCCTGCATCGCAACAGCAGCATCTGGCTGCGCCGTCTGGTTTCCGCGGTGCCGGCGTTGCTGATCCTGTGGCTCGTCAACGACACCACGAGGGCGCTCGTGCTGAGTCAAGTCAGCCTGTCGTTTGGGCTGCCGTTCGCCTTGGCGCCACTGCTGATCTTCACCGCCCGTCGACGCTTGATGGGCAGCTTCGTCAACCGCGCCGTCACGACGTGCGCGTGCGGGATCGCCACGGTCGTCGTCATCGCCTTGAACGTCTTCGTGCTCACCCGAACTCTCGGCGGCTGACCCGATGTCGGCCGCGTTCTTGCTCGTGGCGCTTGCGGCGCTGGTGGCGGCGGCGACGTGGATAGCGCTGCACGCTATCCCGATGTCGGATCTGGACGTCGTGCCGACGCGCTGCCGCCACCGCATCGCGTGGTGGCATCAACACGCCCGCTGGCTCTACGCGTGTTGCGCCGCGGCCGCCGTTCTCGGATTGGCAGCCTCACTGGCGCAGCTGTGACCCGAATGCCGTAGACCCACCCGAAGGAGACATCATGACCGCTGGAAGCGTCACTCCGGACGACATGGCCATCGCCCGCACAGGCGTGCCCGCGCCGCCCGTACCCGCTGCGCCGGCTGCGCCGGCGAATCCGTTCCTCGTCGGCCACCCCGGTGCGCTGGGCATCCCCGTGTTCGTCGTGGGCTCGGTCGCGCTCGGCCTGACACTGATCGGTTACGTGCCTGCCGCAGCGGTGGGCGCACCGCTCGCGGTCATCTCCGCCGCCACCGGTCTGGGTCTGACCATCGCGACGGTCTGGGCCGCGGCGGTCGGGCAGAGCGCGGTCGCGAGCGTGTTCGGCATCTTCGGCGCGTTCTGGCTGAGTTACGCCGCGCTCGTGTTCGGCCTGCTCCACAACTGGTTCGCGATCCCGCCGAACGCGGTGGTGCACACCGAGGCGCTGTTCCTCATCAGCTGGATCGTGGTGATGGGGATGCTCACGCTCGCGACACTCAGGCTGCCGCTCGCCTTCACCGCGATCTTCGCGTTGGTCGAACTGGCGCTGATTGCGGTTCTGATCGGGACGATCAACGCCTCGACCACGTGGCTCAAGACCGGAGGCGGCCTGGCCCTCGCCTTCGCCGCCGTCGGCGTCTACGTGTACTTCAGCATCGGTTCCGCGATGACCGGAGGCCCGGACGTGCCGCTGGGCCACCCCGTCATCAGGAGCTAGTGCCGCCTCGACATATTGCGATAGTCCGCTCCAGTTGCACGTTTGTTGCACGCGCCGCCCGAGAATGAATTTGAGTCGGCTCCTGAAGCGACTGCAGGCCCAAGATTCCGGGGCTGTACGTGGTGGGCGATACTGGGATTGAACCAGTGACCCCTACCGTGTCAAGGTCATGATCACGTGACACGAGCCGGCACCAGACAATCCGACGCGGCCCTACACGACAGCAATTCTCAGGGTTTCTGAGCCCATCCGGTGTCGTCACGTGTCGGGCGGGGTCGGGTCGTGACACCTCGTGCAGCAACAAATAAGCAACAGATCCGGTGGCATGATCATGCGCGTGGGTAGTGCGACGAAAGCCGCCGTTCGTGACGCCTCGTGCCGCCGCTGACCACTCCGGCACGGGGCGTGTCGCCCGGTCCGTTCGAACCGCGCCGATGCGTCGGTCCTCGTTGTTGCCCGCGCACTACCGCGTCTGCCGGACCGCATGAACTGAACGCCAAGAGGTGGACAATTCGCTCGGCGTACCCGGCTTGGAACGGTCGTCGACGAGGTAGACACAGTCGACGTCACCGGGGTCGGCCTTCGACGTGAAGAAGCTCCCGCCTAGCCAAAACGCCGAGACGTGTGCGACCGACCGGAGCGCTGAGGTTGCCGTGCCGAACTCAGCCCAGATGGACGGCCGGGGCTCGGCCCGGCCAGTGACAAACGCAGCCTCGACGTCCGCGAACGCGACGCGCCAACGCCCGTGCGGGATCAGACCCGAAGGAGTCAGGGCAGGGACGTTCACATTCGGCGCACCCCCTCCGCCCGGCCGCTGCGAACCGCGTCACCATACCGTGGAGGTGATCTTCCGCCCAGGTTGCCGATCTCAACGCCTGATCCTGATCGCCCGCGCGGGCAAGGGCGACTTGCGGGCGCTGCGAGGGTTGAAGGTGACGACCAAACAACCGGGAACACGCATGCACTATGTGGCGATACGGGATGAAGACCGCCTCTCCGGCAAGGCGATGAAGCTCGACATCGTTACCGGCGACGAGGAGGACCCGAACTACGACCGGCTCATGGTGTGGGCCTGCACGACCCACGCAGGCGCCCTCTACTGGGCGCTCACGCGATTCCGACAGGCCCGGCCGCTGACGAGCATGCACGTCTACGAGGCCATCCTCGACGAGTCGACCATCGAACCTGACCCGAACATCGCGATGCCCTCGTCGGTGATGGCAGCCAGCGGAACATTGGGCAGGCTACTCGGTTCGTACCACTCGGCAGCCGAATGCCTCGACGCCATCGCTTTGCGCCAGAGCGAGGACCCGTACGTCGACCGCGCTCTCGCAAGCAGACGGACAACCTAGAAGCGCCACATCCGTCCAGTCCCGGGTTCAGGCGTCGCGCAGCCGCAGGCTGGCAGTCGCGGCGAGCATCGCGCCAGCCGCGCAGGCGGCGAGCACGCCGAGGCCCGGCCAGGGGCGGTGCCGGCAACCAGTCCGCCCGGTTCACCCATTGTTGTGTTGATCTATGGCTCTTTTATCGCCTACGGTCCTCATGCGGCGAATCGACCGGGTAGAGGGCCCGATCACCCGACTTCACGATTGGGCGGATGGCCCGATCATCACCTGACCAGGAGATCCGAAATGACCCAATCGGGTTCAATGCCCCGTGCCACAGCCACGTCTGCGCGCCGATGTCGGTTGAACGCGCTCATCACGGCAGCTCTAGCGATCATCGGGCTGCTCGTCGCGCTCGGCACCCCGCCGGCGACCGCCGCCACCACCACCACCCAACTGCAGTGGGATCTGGCCGGCCTCGGCTACCTGTCGTTCTCCGGTATCGACGGTTCCTACGGACCGGCGACGACGGCCGCGGTCAAGTCCTTCCAGACCGACCAGTGCCTGTCCGTCGACGGCGTCGCCGGAACCCAGACCGACGGCGCGCTGTCCGGTGTCGTGAAGCTGGTGCAGGACGTCGCCGGCGCGACGGCCGACGGCGCCTTCGGTTCGGCCACCAAGTCGGCCGTGGCGGCGTGGCAGTCCGCGAACAACCTCACCGCCGACGGGCAGGCCGGCCCGGCGACCATGGCGGCCATGCAAATCACGCGCAACCACCAGTGCGGTGGTCCGGGGTCCGGGCAACCGTCGCCGGGCAGTTCGGCGGCCGCGCAGCTGCAGTGGGACCTGGCCGGACTGGGCTATCTGGCGTGGTCCGGGATCGACGGCATCGTCGGGCCGGTGACCGAGGTCGCGACCGAGACGTTCCAGACCGACGCCTGCCTGTCCGTGGACGGCATCGCTGGCCCGCAGACCGACGGCGCGCTCGTCACGGTCATCAAGCAGATCCAGACCAAGGCGGGCACGACCGCCGACGGTGCCTACGGGCCGAACACCCGCACCGCGGTCACTTCCTGGCAGCAGTCGCACAGCCTGCCCGCGGACGGTCAGGCCGGTCCCGCGACGATGAGCGCGATGGGCGTTACCCGCACCCAGCACTGCGGTGCACCGCCGACTGGCACGCCAGGTCCGGGTGTCTCGGCGACGACCCAGCTGCAGTGGGACCTGGCTGGTCTCGGCTACCTGCCCTGGTCAGGCATCGACGGCATCACCGGCCCGCACACGGCGGGCGCGACCGAGGCCTTCCAGGCCGACCGCTGCCTGTCCGTGGACGGCATCGCCGGCCCGCAGACCAACGGCGCGCTGGTCACGGTCATCAAAGCGGTACAGAGCAAGGCGGGCACGACCGCCGACGGTGCCTACGGGCCGAATACCCGCACCGCGGTGACCAGCTGGCAGAGCGCGCACGGCCTCACCGCGGACGGCCAGGCCGGCCCGGCGACGATGATCGCAATGGGCATCAGCCGGACCGTCAGCGGCTGCACGCCGCCGCCCGGCGGCGTGCCGATCAGCGGTTCGGTTGGCGACGCGATCGTCTCGATCGCGCAGGCCGAGATGAACAACTCGGCGCACAACCACGAGGTCGGCGGCTACAACTGCAACTACTACACGACCTACCTCGGCGAGTCCGGCACCGGCTCGTACTGCAGCAACGGCTGGAAGAGTGAGGAGTGGTGCGCCGACTTCGCGATGTTCGTGTGGCAGAAGGCGGGCATCTCGCTGGCCGGCCTGAACGCCGGTGCGGTCAGCTTCTACCACTACGGCCGCAACCACGGGACCTGGCACACGGGGTCGCCGCGCATCGGTGACGCCGTCGTGTTCAACGTGACCGCCGATGGTGGCTCCGCGAGCCATGTGGGCCTCGTGGTCGGGGTGTCCGGCTCGACGTTCACGATGATCTCGGGCAACACCTACAACCCGAGCGACGGTCAAGACGACGCCATCAAGCAGGTCACCCTGAACGACACCGGCGGCGGCATCTCCGGCTTCGCCGACCCGGTGACGGCGCAACCGGCCAACAACAACCAGGCCGCGTTCCAGTACTTCACCGGTAAGGGCCTGAGCAAGGTCCAGGCCGCCGGGATCGTCGGCAACTTCGACCAGGAGTCGAGCATGAACCCGGCGGTCAAGCAGTACGGTGGCGGCCCGGGTCGCGGCATCGCGCAGTGGAGCACCGGTGGCCGCTGGGACAGCTACGCCAGCGACAACGCCGTCTGGTACGCGGGCACGCTCGGAGCGAACGTCTGGACGCTGAACCCGCAGCTGACGTTCACCTGGTACGAGCTGGCGACGTACTCGAACTACGGGCTCGCCTCGCTGCGTGCAGCCGGGGACGTCAACAGTTCGGTGATCGCGTTCCAGGACAAGTTCGAAGGGTGCAGCGTCTGCGAGACCGCGAACCGCGAGCGCTACGCCCAGCAGGCTCTGGCGTACTACGGCTGACCCACGGCTGATCGAACCGGCGAGCGGGCCCGACCATCTCGGGCCGCTCGTCGCGTCCGGACCACCCGCCTAGGGATCCGACTGTCACCGGGCCTCAGCTGAAAGCGCGGCTGCGGCCGATGCGCGGGCTCAAACGACTGGCCCCTGCGCAGACGATCTCCGCCGGACACGCCTTCGTGCACAACGTGCGCCGCGGCCGCTACGAGCTCAGCTCCGACCTGGCCGCTCACGGTCGGGTACGCGTCGCGTTCGACGAATTCGCACTCTGCCTATGACCGGGGGCGGGGCGACCCGATCCCAGCGCGCCCAGGGATCGCCAACGCAACAGCAGCGACTCTCCACGACCCGCACACTAGTAAGACCTGCGATGAAGGAGACTGAGAGACACCCTCAAGCAGGCTTGGCCGCGAAGATCCGGGTCGCAGAGGAGGTTGAAGGTGAAGGTGTGCACAACAGCCCGGTCCAAACCGCATCGGTCGCCTGGCGGGTGCCGTGACGATTTCGCGGCCGGTGTCTGAAGCCGTCGGCAGGAGTACGCCCCCGCGCTCCCACGCCAACCGGAACACCGCCCGCCGGGTGGTGCCGCTGTTCCGCCCGTACCGGGCCCGGGTGGCCGTTGTCGTGGCGTTGATCGTGGTGACCTCGACAATCGGCATCATCAATCCGCTGCTGATCCAGGCGGTGTTCAACAAGGCCCTGTTCGTCCGCGGCGGGCCGAACCTGCACCTACTTTACGTACTGGTCGCGATCATGGCCGTCGTCCCGATCGTCAACGGCGCGATCGGCATCCTGCAGGTCTATGAGACAACCCGGGTCGGGCAGCAGGTGATGCGAGACCTGCGGGACCGGCTGTATACGCACCTGCAGACGCTGCCGCTTGCGTTCTTCACGAACACGAAGACCGGTGAGATCCAGTCGCGGCTGGCCAACGACGTGGGCGGCGTGCAATCGGTGGTCACCACCACCGCTTCGACCATCTTGGCCAACGTCGTCATCTTCGTGTCGACCATCGTCGCGATGGTGATCCTCAGCTGGCAGCTGACGATCGTCGCGGTCATCACAGTGCCGGTGTTCTTCTGGCTGACGAAGATGGTCGGCGAGCGACGCCGCCGGGTAGCGCGCTCGACACAGGAGTCGCTGGCGGCGATGAGCGCGCTGTCCGAGGAGACTCTGTCGGTCTCCGGCGTGCTCCTGGCGAAGGTGTTCGGCAATCAAGCACGCGACAGCGCCCGCTACCACGACGAGAACCAGCGGTTGGCCGACTTGGAAGTCCGCCAGCAGATGATCGGCCAGAGCTTCTTCGCCATCGTTCAGGCGTTCCTGTCGATCACCCCGGCCGCGGTCTACCTGGTCGCCGGGCTGCAGTTGGCGAACGGTCCCGGCATCTCCGCGGGCACCATCGTCGCGTTCACCACGCTGCAGACCCGCCTCTACTTCCCGATTGGGCAGCTGCTGCAGGTCTCCGTCGAACTGCGATCATCGCTGGCCCTGTTCGACCGCGTCTTCGAGTACCTGGACGTGGTGCCCGACATCGTCGATGCCCCCGACGCGGTCGATCTGCCGACGACCGGTAGTGGCGGCCGAGTGGCGCTGAACGAGGTCCATTTCCGCTACCCCGGCGCGCAAGTCGACGCGCTGGCTGGCGTCACCCTAGAAGCCGACCCCGGTCAGCTCGTGGCGCTGGTCGGACCGAGCGGCGCTGGAAAGACCACGATCAGCTATCTCATCCCACGGCTGTACGACATCACCGGCGGTGCAATCCAGATCGACGGCATCGACGTACGGAGCGTCCGCCAGACATCACTGGCTGCCGCCATCGGCTTTGTGACCCAGGAGAGCTACCTGTTCCACGACAGCATCCTGGCCAACATCCGATACGGGCGGGCATCCGCTTCGATGGCCGAAGTCGAAGAAGCCGCCCGGGCCGCCTACATTCACGACCGGATCATGCAGTTCCCTGACGGATTCGACACGATCGTCGGCGAACGCGGCTACCGGCTATCCGGCGGCGAGAAACAGCGGTTGGCCATCGCGCGGGTGCTGCTGCACGACCCACGCATCCTGATCCTGGACGAAGCGACCTCCGCACTCGACACAGCCAGCGAACGGGAAGTACAGAAAGCACTCGATGCCCTGATGGGATCCCGGACCACCATCGCCATCGCCCACCGTCTGTCCACCATCGTCAACGCCGACGTCATAAACGTCATCGACGCCGGCCGCGTCGTCGAATCCGGTACCCACCGCTCCCTCTTGAGCGAGGGCGGCGTGTACGCGTCGCTGTACCAGGAGCAGTTCGAAGGCGGCAGAGTCCAATGGCGCTGCCCCGACGGCGACATCCTGACCGACGGCACCGTCCGGCATCGGCAATCAGAACCCGCCTAACCGAGCAGGTCACACCCTCGCCCTCAGGCCCATCCGCACCGCATCTGCGGCCGCGTGGAGGCCGGCAGAGCCATCGAGTCACGCAAGATTGGAGGCGGATTGCCGCAGATATGTCAGGCCCGACTGGCCCTTGGCAATCGAGAGCTCCACGATGCCTTGATTTCCGGTCGCCCATTGGATCGTGAAGATGATCCCGGCGATACGCCATCCATCTGGCGTCCTGGTGGCCTGATACACGTGGCGCGAAGAGTTTCGGGACTGCCGCCGGTGAGCGAGGTGCGGTCGTTGTAGACCGTGTCCGTAAATACGTCTTCGAGCCCCGTCCAATCGCGTGAGTCAAGCAGGAGCACCAGGCGATTGACCAGCTCGACGATCTCGAGGCGGTCGACGAGTTCAGCGGTGATCGTTGTCACGTCCACTCCTTAGCGTTGCGATGACACGCGGGTTGCCTCTTCGCAAGCCGCGGCAGGTGGCGGACCGGATGAGGTCGGCATTCACGCCTGAGGATGCGGATAGGCGAAGGCTGCTACCCCAGGGAGTTCCCCTGGTGCGGAGGGCCACGCCGGGAGGTCGATCCTCAGGCAGAGGAGGTAGCGAGTTGACGCTCACGGACGATCAGATCGAAACCGCGCTGCGGCAAGATCAGCTTCGACGCCTACGTCACCGGGGTGTGGCTGCCCAATCATCAGCTCGAGCACACCACCCGGCAGCGCTACAGCTACCAGATCGGCAAATACCTGCTGCCCAAGTTCGGCGCGATGCGGATGAGGGACATCGCCCCGGTGCACGTCCGGGAGCGGATCACCAGGCTGAAAGATCAGGATGTGTCTGCCTCGACGATCGCCGATCTGAAGACGGTCCTCTCGGCGATCTTCACCACCGCGCTCAACGACCAGATCGCCGCGATCCACCCGTGCCGCGGCGTCAAGACGCCCACCGTGGCACGCAAGCCGCGCACCATCGTCAGCCCGGAACAGTTCGACCTGATCCACTCCGCGCTGCCCGAACCGCGCTGGCGGATGCTTGTCGAGCTCGACGTCGAATCGGGTCTGCGGTGGGGCGAGCTCACCGAGCTTCGTGTGCGTGACTTCAACTCCGCCAACCGCATGCTCACCGTTGCTCGCGCGGTGGTGGAGATCAACAAGCGGTTCCGCGAGGCGGACGCACCGCGATTCGTGGTCAAGGACTACCCGAAGGACAAGGAGTACCGCCGGGTCAAGCTCTCCCCCGAAATCGCCACGCTGCTGCGCGAGCACGTCCAGACCAATCGCCTCGGCCGTGACGACCTGCTGTTTGCGATGCCCGAACCGGAACCGGAGCCCGACGCCGTCGCGGCAGCCGGTGACGCTCCCCCGCCCGACCTCAAGGAGCTGGGCCGGACGGAACCGAACACGGACGGACGCACCTACCCGCACGGCACCGTCACCGCCTACAACCTCGGCGGCTGCCGCTGCACACACTGCCGCGACGCCTGCGCCCGCTACCGCGCCCAACGCCGAAAGGACGGCAAAGACGACCCGCGCAACGGCGGACTCGGACGCAAGATCAACACCGACGGGCACATCCCCCGCCGCTGGTTCGCCCAACACATCTGGACACCCGCCGTGCAAGCCGCCGGCCTCGACTTCACCGTTCGCGTGCACGACCTACGCCACGCCCCCACGCCTCCTGGCTCCTCGCCGGCGGCGCCGACATCCAAACCGTCAAAGAACGCCTCGGCCACGCCAGCCTGCGCACCACCGAGAAATACCTCCACACCCTCCCCGACCACGACGACACCGCCCTCCCCGACCACGACGACACCGCCCTCCACGCACTACACCGCACCCGCAGCCGCACAGCACGATAAGTGCCTGTTCACAACTCATTCGATGCGCGCTCTCCGAGCTCGCAGTCGCTACGCACCGTGATCAGTCTCCGCCCGACTGGCGCCGAAGTAACCGTCTCGATACCGAGTGGTTCGCCAACTGCGCGTTATGGCTCGAGATCATTCGTTATCGCGCTCCGCCGAACAAGATCAACCTACCTATCACGCCGGCGGAATCAGTCGGTCACAGGGCGGAGATGCCTGCGTCCAGGAAGCGGAGCGCGGTAGCGACGGCCTGGTCGTATCCGTCTCCGGGCGCGATGCCGTCACCGCCAAGGCGCCGTGCCGGCTCGGCGAGGACACCGACAGGAGGTCGCGAATCGGCCGGCGCAGGAAGTACCGTTCCTCACCCCGAATCCGTCGCGCACCACATTTGGGCGCGATCCTTCGCCCCGTGCAGGCTGAGACCTGCACTCGGCAGATCCTCGTTACTGCCCTTCCGCTGGTATTGACGGCCCAACCCTGACGTGACTGGGCCAGTCGCACATATCGTCGAGCTCCGCAGGATGGTTAGTTAGGCTAAACTAATGACCTGTGAGCGATGCAACCACGACTGCGGTACCTGAAAGCTTGGTGCAGTCCTCGAAGGAAGTGCTAGTCGCGGTCGGGCGGATCGTGCGTCGGCTGCGGCCGGCTCATCGGGGCGGTGAGTTGACTCCGGCCGGGGTGTCGTTGCTGTCCCACCTCGAGGAGCTCGGACCGTCTGGTCCCGCGGCGTTGGCCGAGCTCGAGCGAGTCACCCCGCCGGTCGTGTGCACGACCCTCTCCGGACTGCAGCGGCTGGGCCTGGTCCGACGCGACTCGGATCCGGACGACGGCCGCCGGGTGCTCATGTCGTTGACCGAGGATGGCCGCTCGGAGGTGACCGCGCACTGGTCCACCGCCTCGCAACGGGTTGCCACCACCTTGGCCGAACGGTTCACCGCGAAGGAACGTGCGCAGCTGGTCGCCGCCGTGCCGCTGCTGCAACGCCTGGCCGGCGAGCTGTGAGCGTCCGCACCGCCGCCCGGCCGATCCCGGCGCCGCCGGACGAGTACAGCCCACACCGCGGCACCCCGGAGTGGGTCGACCGGCTGCTGGGGTCCGATCCCGGTCTGACCCGGCTGCTCACGGCCCTGCAGGCGGTGGCCACGATCGGCGCGGCGATGCTGGCCGAGTGGGGCTTCGTGCGCTGGACCCGCGCACTGCAGCTCGACACCCACGGTGGCGTGCTCCCGCCGGCGCAGGCCGCGGCGGTTGCCGCCCAGCACCATGCGGTGCTGGTCATCGCGATCCTGCTCGGCGCGATCATGGGCATGCTGGCCAGCTTCAGCGGCGCTTTGTTCACGACTCCCCGAGCGCAGCTGATCAGCTTCGCGCTGATGCCCGTGCCGATGGTCGCCGGCTTGGCGGTCGGTCTGGCGCTGGCGCCGCACCGAGTGCTCGAGCTGGCCGGGTTCGTGGCCGTGATCGTTGTGGGCGCGTACTGCCGCCGGTTCGGTACTCGCGGCTTCGTCGGCGGGATGGTGCTGTTCATCGGGTACTTCTTCGGGTTCTCGCTCAAGGGTGCGCTCCGCGTGACTGACCTCGGCTGGCCCGCTGCGGAGATCGTCATCGGGGTGCTGGTCGCCATCGCCGCCCAGTTCACCCTGTTCTACCCGAGCCGGCGCGCCGCGCTGAGCCGGATGCGCCACTCGTACGGCGCGCGGGCCCGCGCGGTTGCCACCGCAGCCCTCGAGGTGTTCCAGGGGCGCGGGGATCGGGCGCGGGCCCGGCGCCGGCTGCATCGGCGCCTCGTTCGGCTGAACGAGACGGCCCTGATGATTGACGCCCACCTCGGCGACCCCGGCGCGCTTGCGGCCGGCCGGTCGGCCGCCGCGTTGCACCAGCAGTTGTTCGACTCCGAACTCGCGTTGACGAACCTGGCCCGCTTCGCCGACACGCTGGCCGGGGCCGCGCTGCCCGAACGCCACGCCGAGCTGATCGGTCAGGCGCTGGCGGCGGTCGCCGAACGCGAACTGCTGCGGGCTGAGTTCGCCGGACACGAACTGCTCGCACTGCTGCGGCTTCAGCCCGATCGCCCGACGCTCGGCATCGGCCCCGACGACTCCCGCGCCGATCAGGACCTGCGAGTGGTGACCCACCGTTTCGCGGTCTCGGTTCTCGGCTACACCGAGGCCGCCCAGGGCCGGCGAACCGAATCCGACAGCTCGCCCACCGACCCCGCCGAGGCGTTCGCGCCCTCGGTGGCGCTGTTCGGCGGATGGCTACCCGGCTCGGCCCTGGTCAGCGCCGCCGCCTCCCTCGAACCCGGCCGCTCCACCCCCCACCGGCCCGGAGAGCGATCCTGGCGTGATCGGCTGCGGATCGGACACCGGGTACGGCTGGCTGCGCACTCGCGTGTCGCAATCCAGATGAGCGTCGCGGCCACCGCGGCGATCCTGCTCGGCGACCTCGTGTCCGGGCGCCGCTTCTACTGGGCCGTGCTGGCGGCGTTCGTGACCTTCATGGGTGCCAACAACACCGGCGAACAGGTCCGCAAAGGATTCTTCCGGGTTGCCGGCACTGTGGTCGGTGTGCTGCTCGGCGCGCTCGGTGCCCACCTGGTCGGCGACCGTACCGGCGTGGCCATCACCGTCATCCTGATCTCGTTGTTCCTCGGCATGTACCTGATCCGGATCAGCTACGCGTTCCTGGTCGTCGGCATCACGATCATGGTCTCGCAGCTTTATGTCCAGCTCGGCGAGTTCACCAACTCCCTGCTCGTCGTGCGGTTGGAGGAAACTGCGATCGGCGCCGGTGTGACCGCGCTGGTCGTGCTGTGTGTGCTGCCACTGCACACCGTCCGGGTCGCCCGAGTCGCCGCCCGCCAGTACGTCCAGGCGCTGGCCGATGTCATCGAGCCCGCCGTGCAGCGACTCAGCCACGGCGGGGGCCCAGCGGAGTTGCGGGCGGCACTGCGTCTGGTCGACAGCGCCTACCAGGCGTTGTTGACGACCATGATTCCGCTGCACCCGCCGTTCATCGCGCCCGGCGACACCCGCCGCGAACGGATCCGGCACACGACCGCCGCCGCTCGCCACTACGCGCGCAACCTGCTGGCCGACACCGCCGCTGACCGCGCGCTGCCCGCGCCGGTCCGCGATCAGCTCGACCGGGCCAGCGCTCAACTGACCGCATCTGTCGGCGAACTGATCAACCACCTGCAAGACCATGATCCGACGCATCGCGTCTACGTCCGTTCGGCCGCCCTGTTCGACTGCGTCGCCTCGGACCTCGAAAGCAGTGACTACCTCGCACCCGAGCAACTAGCCCTGCGTGACCTGCAACGACTCGACGGCGCCATGGCCACCCTCGCCCAAACCCTCGGCCTCACCGTCCACGCCCTGGACACCGCCCCCACCCCTTGACCCAGTGGGGGAACGCAGCGCCGTAGGCAAGTCGAGTCCCCTACCGAAGTCGTCCGCGGGCTCGGCCCAGATCAGGTAGCGGCACCAATCCCCCGGGTTGGGGATTAACGCGGCCCGGCTCACCGGCAACGATTTCACCATCACGTTCGACAGTTGCCGGCTTTCTACAGCCTGCCTGTGGACGTGTGTTCCGCCGGCGTTGCCGGCACAACCCGAAGGAGAGCAACAACCATGCACGGAAAGCGTCTATCGGGCGCGGCGGTGATCGCCGGCGCGGCGGCCTCCGCAGTGGTCGCGGCGAGCCCAGCCGGCGCTGCGCCGGCGCATCACCCGCACAACCCGACGTCCGCGTACGGCGTGACCCAGACGAACCTGGTGTCCGACCAGCCGGGTAAGGCTCAGATCACCGACCCGAACCTGGTCAATGCCTGGGGCATGTCGCGTGGCGCCAACACGCCCATCTGGGTGTCCAACGCCGGAACCGGCACCTCGACGCTGTACTCCGGTGCGGTCGACGGCAGCCCCGTCGTCGCCGCACCCGCGGGTTCGCCACTGATCGTCAAGGTGCCCGGTGGCCCGGTCACCGGGCAGACGTTCAACAGCGCCGCCTCCGGCTTCACCGTGCCCGGCACCAACGCGCCGGCGGCCTTCATGTTCGCCACCGTCGGCGGCGCCATCGATGCCTGGAACGGCGCCGCCGGCACCCAGGCGGCGACGGTGGCCACCGTTCCCGGTGCCATCTACACCGGCCTGACCGAGTCGCCGAGCCCGTTCGGCCCGCTGCTGCTGGCGGCCGACTTCCACGACAACCGCGTCGACGTGTTCAACTCCGCTTTCCAGAAGCTCGATGTGGCGGGCCTGTTCCGCGACCCGTCCCTGCAGACGTCGCAGACGAGATGACCAGCTTCGACACCGACCGCGCCCTCAGCGCGAACGACCGCCGATAGCGCCTCGATGGCCGCGGACCCCGAAGGGCCATCACATCCGTTGCCGCAACCGCGCTGAGCGTTGATCCGGTCCGCGCGCGCGAATCGCCGCCGCTGTCCGAGATCCCCGTTCTACTTCGCGAACTTGACGGCCAAGCGGTGCCGGGCGACGACGCTGACGACGACGCACGGCCGGAGGTCCGCCCTTGCGCACGGCAGTGATCGGTCGCTGCTCCGCTCATGGCGTATCCGGATTCCCAAGCGAGCTGTCAACCGAAGCGGTTGAACCCGCGGGCACGACCGTTTCGCGGTAGGTCGGGAGTTGCATCCTTTGGTGTCGGCTGATGTCGTGACGTGCCGGCGGGTTCTGGCGGAGCAACAGATGAGCAACACACGCCAGAGTCACATCGCGTGTCGTCTCGTGTCATCTCGTGCCGTTCGCGGCTTGTTCGTGTCGCCTGGTTGGTGGGCGATACTGGGATTGAACCAGTGACCCCTACCGTGTCAAGGTAGTGCTCTCCCACTGAGCTAATCGCCCGTTATGTACACCGCTGGCGCGGTGATTGTCCTGCGAGGCGGCGGCGGGAATCGAACCCGCGTACAGGGCTTTGCAGGCCCTTGCCTAAGCCACTCGGCCACGCCGCCATAGTTCCGGCAACTTCCGGCTACCTTCGGGCGCCGAGAGCGGTGCCTCCGAGCGGACGACGGGATTCGAACCCGCGACCCTCACCTTGGCAAGGTGATGCGCTACCAGCTGCGCTACGTCCGCAATGCGGTGCCTCTCACAAGGCTGACCGCCGAGGGACGACTCTATCCGATGCGAACAACGCGCTCCAAACCGACCTAGCCGCTCGAGAGCCGTTTCCACGCGTCGTCAACGGCGGCCGACAGATCTGCCAACGAGCCGTTGTTGTCGATCACAACGTCGGCCACCGCACGACGCTGCTCATCGCTGGCCTGGGCTGCCATGCGCTCCCGCGCGTCCTTCTCGGACATGCCGCGAGCCGCGAGCCGAGCCAGCCGGGTCTGCGGTGCTGTCTCCACGACGACGACCCGGTCGAAGCCGCCAGCCATGTTGTTCTCGACCAGCAGCGGGATGTCGTAGATCACTACGGCATCTGGGGGCGCAGCCGCGGCCAGCTCGACCGTGCGCTGCCCGACGAGCGGGTGCACGATCGCGTTCAGCGCGGCGCGCCGGCTCTCGTCCCCGAAGACGATGGCAGCGAGAGCCGGCCGGTCCAACCGGCCGTCCGGACCGACAACCGAGTCGCCGAACTCCGCCACGACGGCCGCAAAGCCCGGCGTACCGGGTTCGACTACCTCACGCGCAATCGCGTCGGCGTCGATGACCACAGCACCGTGTTGCGCGAGGAGGCCGGCAACGGTGCTCTTGCCGGATCCCACTCCCCCGGTCAGCCCTATGCGCACGCTCGCACGTTATCGCTTGCCGCGTTCTGTCGAGTGGTCACCTTGCTCGCGCAGGTGACCACTCGACCCGGACTTGTTAGCGCCCGGCGAGCTTCTCGCGGAGCGCGGCGAGCGCTTCGTCCGATGCCAGGGTGCCGCCGTCGGCGGGTGCGTCCGAGGTGTAGGACGTCGCCTCGCCGGCCTCGACCGCCGCCTGCTGGTCGGCCTTCTGCGCGTCTTCGAGTTGCTTCTTGTGCGCCTCGAAGCGCTCGCGGGCCGCGGCGTAGCGACGCTCCCACTCCTCGCGCTGGGTGTCGTAGCCGGGCAGCCACTCCTGGGTCTCCGGGTCGAAGCCCTCGGGGTAGATGTAGTTGCCCTTGTCGTCGTACTGCGCTTCCATGCCGTACTGCGCCGGGTCGAAGCTGTCGTCGGTCAGCGCGCCCTCGTTCGCCTGCTTGAGCGAGAGGGAGATGCGCCGGCGCTCGAGGTCGATGTCGATGACCTTGACCATGAGCTCGTCGCCGACGTTGACGACCTGCTCCGGGATCTCGACGTGCCGCTCAGCCAGCTCGGAGATGTGCACCAGGCCCTCGATGCCGTCCTGGACGCGGACGAAGGCGCCGAACGGCACCAGCTTCGTGACCTTGCCGGGCACGACCTGGCCGATCTGGTGCGTGCGCGCGAAGTGCCGCCACGGGTCCTCCTGGGTCGCCTTCAGCGACAGGGAGACACGCTCGCGGTCAAGGTCGATGTCGAGCACCTCGACGGTGACCTCCTGGCCCACCTCGACAACCTCGGACGGGTGGTCGATGTGCTTCCAGGACAGCTCGGAGACGTGTACCAGACCGTCGACGCCGCCGAGGTCGACGAACGCGCCGAAGTTGACGATCGAGGACACGACGCCGGTGCGCACCTGGCCCTTGGCCAGCTTGTGCAGGAACTCGCTGCGCACCTCGGACTGGGTCTGCTCCAGCCACTGGCGGCGGGACAGGACGACGTTGTTGCGGTTCTTGTCGAGCTCGATGATCTTCGCCTCGAGCTCGCGGCCCACGTAGGGC
>DATFTS010000322.1:0-2637 GCA_035261645.1 Jatrophihabitans sp.
GTGCTGGGCTGCGCCGGCGGGGTCGTTCGCCCGGTCGGGCCGCCGCCGTGCGTGCTCGACTGTGCCGGCGGGGTGGCCGCCACTGCCCCACCACCTTCGCCAGGGGCGCCGGCGATCGGTGGATAGTCGGTCTGCCCCGGCTGGGCGACAATCGTCGCGCTTGTCGTGGTCCCGGGCTGGCCCGTCGTGGTCCCGGGCTGGGCGGTCGCGGCTCCTGTGACCGGCGCCGCTGCAGGGCTCTGGGTCGCGGCTTGGCCGTGCACGCCGAGCGGCGGGGCGACGGAGTTGTGACTGTGTCGGCCGTCGACGCCGGTGCTCGTCGCCATCACGCTGACGGCTGCGAGCAGTGTGGCGCAGGCGCCCAGCAGGCCGATCGCCGCAAGCACGAGCACGCGCCGTCGGCGTGTGAGCACAGCCAGAGCGGCGGTGGCGCCCCCGCGCAGCTTTGTACCGAAAGCTCGTAGCTCCCCCATGCCTGTCTCAACGACCGCAGAGGCCGCAAGGTGTCGCGGCCGCTCTTTCGCCCGTCGTGCACTGGGATCGTCGTGCACTGGGCGGAGTGCGGGCAGGTCACCAGGTGCCTTATTTACATATCCAGCCGGTTGGGTGTGTGGATAACGTCGCTGGTGACCTGCCCGCACTCGGCGGGATCGGTCGCCGCACAGCGCTACAGGCCGGCGGTCGTACTGCGACGCTCGATAAGAACGACGTCGCGCCATGCCCCGTGATGCTGGCCGATGCGCTCGCGGCGCCCAACGACTCGGAATCCCGCGGCGCGATGCAGGGCCTCGCTGGCCTCGTTCTCGGGGAAAATTCCTGACTGGATCGTCCAGATCCCGGCCGCTTCGGTCGACGTGATCAGGGCGTCGAGTAATGCCTTGCCGACGCCACGACCACGCGCCGTGGGCGAGACGTAGATCGAATGTTCGACGACGCCGGCGTAGACGCAGCGATCTGAGACCGGTACCGCGGCGACCCAGCCCAACACCGATCCACCGGGGCCCAGCGCGACGAACCGATGCTCAGGGAGCTTCGTCCGGTCGAACTCCTCCCATTGGGGAGCGCTGGTCTCGAACGTCGCGTTGCCTTCGTCGATCCCGGCCTGGTAGATCGCCAGCACCGCGTCGGCATGCTGCTCGGACATCGGGACGACACGCACGTAAACATGATCTCCTGAGGCGCGCGCGGGCTGGACTCCACCCGATGCGGCATTAGCACCGGGCCGTCCCATTTGACCCGGTTACGCAAGAATCCTCAGGCCGCCTCGGCATGCGGGGTCTAAATCTGCGCCCGCGCGCCGGAATTCGCCCTCCCCGCGCAGCAGTCTGCGCCCCCGTAGCGAGAGGCCTCGCCAATCTCGCTGCGGCGGGACGAGGCAGCGACGCGGGCGGGGTGCCAGCGTCGATCTTGCGTCCATTTGTCCACCGCAAGGAGTGCCCCCATGACCCTGATGCGATTTGACCCGTTCCGCGAGCTTGAGCGAATGAGCGAACGTGTGGTGTCGAGCGGTCCGCGCGCTATGCCCGCTGAGGCGTTCCGGCGCGGTGATGACTTCTTCGTCCTATTGGACGTACCTGGCGTCAATCCGGACGACCTGAAGGTCACCGTCGAGCGCAACGTCGTCAGCGTGACGGCCGACTTCGTGTCACCACGCACCGAGAACGACGAGCCTCTCATCGACGAACGCCCGCATGGCCGGGTGACCCGCCAGTTCTTCCTGGGCGACAACCTCGATTCGGGCAAGCTCAGCGCCAACTGCGCCCTAGGCGTGCTGACGCTGATGATCCCGGTATCCGAGCAGAGCAAGCCGCGCGAGATCACGGTCAACGCCGCGTCCGACGGCAGCCGGCAGATCGACGTCGGGTCACAGGGCCAGCAGTCACAGGGCCAGCAGACCCAGCAAACGGCGCAGGCAAGCAGTTAGCCATGCATCCGCAAAGCGATACTCAAACGGTCGCCACCTTCTCGACGTACGCCGAAGCCGAGCGAGCGGTCGACTATCTGGCGCAGGCCGACTTCCCGGTGGAGCACGTCTCGATCATCGGGCGAGACCTGCAGCTGGACGAGCGGGTTACCGGCAAGGTGACACTGCCGGCCGCCATGTTGCGCGGAGCGGGTGGCGGCGCGCTCACCGGCTTCCTCATCGGCTGGGTGTTCGGCTGGTTCAACTGGCTGAACCCGTTGATCGCGAGCGCTCTGCTAGCGCTGTACGGGCTGATCTTCGGAGTCATCGTCGGCGCGTTCTTCGGCCTGCTCACGTGGGCACTCTCGCGCGGCCAGCACGGGTACGAGTCGGTGCGCGAGATACGTCCGGCGAGATACGACCTGCTCGTCGACTCCGCCTACGCCGATAGGGCGATGGCGCTACTGGAGCGCGCTGGTCTGGCGACCGCGGTACATCCCGCGCCCAGCTAGGACCCCACGCGATCCCACTGATTGAAAGGAACGTCTCATGGCAAGAGCCGTCGGCATCGACCTCGGCACGACCAACTCGGTCATCGCTGCCTGGGAGGGCGGTGAGGCCAAGGTGATACCTAACGCTGAGGGTGCGCGTACAACGCCGTCCGTCGTCGCATTCACCGACACCGGCGAACGGCTCGTGGGTCAGCTCGCACGACGACAGGCGATTCTCAACCC
>DATFTS010000323.1:0-1789 GCA_035261645.1 Jatrophihabitans sp.
TCGGCTTCGATGTCGCGGGTCGCCGCGGCCGGCCCCGGAATCGTCAGCACACGAGGCTGGGTTGCCAACGTCGCGACCCAGCGGCCCTGATCGCGGTAGCCCCAGGTGCGCTCCGGCAGCCAGTCGCGCTTCCACCGGTCGACCCGGCGCGGGAAGTCGTCGTCGTACGGCGTGCCGAGCAGGGTCGTGGCGAGCGCGGCGAGCCAGTCGCGGGCTTCATCGACCGGAACGGGGTTCACGAGCTGCACCTGACGACCATCTCAGCCGCGGCAACTCAGATCCAGCTGATCCGACCGTGCAGGTAGATGTAGCCGACGAAGCTCACCGCGTCGATCAGGGAGTGCGCGATGATCAGCGGCCACACCCGGCGGGTGCGCTGGAACCACCAGCCGAAGATCAAGCCCAGGACGGCGTTGCCGATGAACCCGCCGTAACCCTGATAGAGGTGGTATGACCCGCGCAGCACGCTGGCCGCAACCAGCGCGCGGGAGTTCGTCCAGCCGAGTTGGCGAAGCCGCGTCAGCAGATATGCGGCGACGATCACCTCTTCCGAGAAGCCCTGCTGGCAGGCTTCGAGGATGAGCGTGGGCACTCGATACCAGACGTCGGGAAAGTTCGTCACGACGATCTGCGCGTTGAGCCCGAGCTTGCGAGCTGTGTAGACGAGACCGATGCCTGGGAGGCCGATCAGCGCCGCGAAACCGGCACCCTGGGCGATCTCACGCAGCCGCAGCCGATCGAGGCCGATACCGAAACCACGTCCGCCGGGCGAGCGCATCAGCAGCACGATCGCCAAGAAGGCAGACGCGAGGCCGGAGACGATGCTGAAGACCTGGTCGAGAATGTCGAGCCACTGGTACTGCGTCTTGGCAGCCGCCTTGATGGGGCCGGTGGCGACCTTGCTGAACCCGAGGCCGTGGTTGATGGTGACCTGGTCGCGGATGAAGCTCAGCAGCGACCCGATGCCGTCCATGGCGTACGAGACGCCGAGGACGGCGAGCAGCTCGAGGCCGTAGCGCGGTTTCTCCGGCGGCAGCGCTCGAGGATCAGGTCGCTCGGTTTCGGCCGCCGCACTCACTTCGTCAGTGTGCCGCACCGCGGATATGCGCCAGTTCAGGCCGCCTGCGGCGCCCGCAGCGTGACGTTCGCGCACTCGAGGCACACCCGCTCGGGAATCACGCCAGCGCGCATCAGCGCGTTGAAGATGGCGCAGCCGATGCAGAACGCGAAGACGGATTCGAGCGTCGCGGCGATGATGACGAGCCCGAGCAACGAGACGGCTGCGATGTCGGCGTGGAAGCCGAAGTGCAGCACCACGGCGACGAGCGTCATCGTCGCGCCCATCGCCTGGGCGAACCGCTTCGGCGGCCCCGGCACCAACTTGGCGGCACCGAGCCGAGGCGCCACAACCCGAGTTGCGACCTGGCCCAGCGGGCTCAACCGCGGGCCGGCCAGCACCCGGGCGACAAAGCCGTACGCCAGCACCGCAGTCAGCCAGAGCCAGCCGGTTCCGACAAGCGTTGCAAGCAGGATGGTCGTCACGGTCAGCACCAGCACCCCGGCAGCCACCGTGCGCGCGGCCTTCTCGTTCACCGGGTTGGGGAACCCAAGCATCTGTGCCACGTCAACCAATCTACTGACCAGTAGGCATCGGTGCGACGACGAGCGTCTGCAACCCCGCGCCGACGACACTCCGGGTGTCGGACAGCGTCGAGCGGGCGAGCGCCGAACCCCGCGGACCGAGTTGCGTAACGGCGTCCAGCAGGATCCATTCGCCTTCCACCGGGCG
>DATFTS010000324.1:0-2331 GCA_035261645.1 Jatrophihabitans sp.
CGCAATGGTGGGGCGCCTGGCGGGTCGGCGTCGTGCTGCGACCGCGTGCCGGTTGGCGCGACGCGGAGGTGCGCGCCGTCGTGCGACGCGCGCTGCCGTCGATGGCGCAGGCGGGGCTGATGGCGGCACAGGTGGTGAGCCTGCTGGTGCTGGCCAACCGCGTGCCGGGCGGAGTCGTCGCGTTCCAGATCGCGTTGAACTTCTACTTCCTGGCCATCGCGCTCGGCGCCACCCCGGTGGCGCTGTCGTTGCTGCCGCGCCTCACCCAGATGCATGTGAGCGGTGCGACCGAGCGGTTCCGCGACACGCTCGTGAGCGGCTGGGCGCTGGCACTGTTCTTCACCCTGCCCGCCGCGGCGGCCTATGCGGCGCTGTCCCTTCCTCTCGCGCGTGCCGTCTCGTTCGGGCGGATGGGAACGCCGGACGGAATCGCGCTGGTCGCCGGCGCGCTTGCTGCGCTCGCCGTCGCAGTGATCGGGCAGACCGCATTCCTGATCGCGACCTACGCCGCGTATGCGCGCAAGGACACCCGCTCGCCGTTGCGGTCGATGGTCCTGCAGGCGGTGTTGTGCCTATGCCTGGAGACGTTTGCACTCGCTGTGCACGGCCGTGCGGTGCTGGTCGTACTCGGCCTCGCCTATGCCCTCTCGATCACGGCCGGAGCACTGCACCTCTCCCACCGGCTGATGCGGATGCTCGGTCGCGGCCGCGCCCGCCTGACACCGTCGGTGCGCAAGATCGCGATCGGTGCCGCGGTGATGGTCGGTCCGGCGTGGGTCGCCGCAACGCAAACCGCACATCTGGTGGGCGCGCCACTCGGCTCGCGCGTCGGCGTGCTCGTGGCCGCCGTTGGTGGGTTGGCCATCTTCCTCGGCGTGCAGGCGGCCTTGCGCACGCCGGAACTGTCGTCGCTGAGCGCCGGCGCGTCCACGCTGGTGGGGCGGGCCCAACGCGCCTCGAGGCACCGGCAATGACCAGCGCGTCAGTCCTCGCCCGCCGGTGGCCGGCCGCTACGGTCTTCACCGGCGCGCCGTTGCGCACGCCGCGATTCGACGGCGCTTGGCGCTACCGCTTGGCCTCGGTGGCGTGTGTGCTGGTGGCGCTCGGCGCAGGCACTGCGTGCGCCGTCCGGCCGCGCCTGGCACTGGTGCTCGCGCTGTGTCTCATCGTCTTCGTGCTAGTCAGCTTGTACCCGGCTCTAGGCGGCTATCTGCTGATCGGCTTGACGCCACTGATCGCGGGCATCGATCGTGGCAACGCGGTTCCCGTCCTGCGCCCGAGCGAGGCACTGGCGCTGGCGATAGGCCTGGCGCTGACCACCGGAGCACTGCTGCGCCGGCGAACAGGGGCGGCGCAGCCGGTGAGGCTCAGCCGTCCCGAGGCCGCGCTGATCGCAATCGCCGTGTGCAACTCCATCGTGCCGATGCTCTGGATGCTGGCGCGGGGCGAGGCGATCGCTCGCGACGACCTGCTCTACGCGCTGGTGATGTGGAAGTTCGCGGGCATCTACCTGATCGTGCGCGTGAGCATCACCAACCGCGCCCAGGTGATGCGCTGCTTGTGGATCTCCGTCTGCGTCGGAGCCGTCGTCGGAGCCATCGCCATCATGCAGTCGCTGAACAAGTTCGGCGTCTCGCACTTCCTCGCGACCTACTACGCGCCGTTCGGGTACACCGGCGCGGTGCAACACGCGCGAGGCAGTTCGACCCTCGCATTGCCGGCCGCAACGGCCGACCTGATGATCTACAACCTCGCGGTGTTGGCGGGACTCTGGATCGTGGCGCCGCGCTGGCGCGCCCTGCTCGGCCCGCTCGGGCTGCTCTTCATCCTGGGCGCGCTGTCGGCCGGCGAGTTCTCCAGCGCCATCGGGCTGGTCATCGGTATCTGCGCCATCGCGGTCATCACGAGCTACCCGCGGTTGCTGTCCATCTTCGTCCCCATTGCCGGCATCGCCTTCATCGTCTTGCGCCCCGTCATCGCCACTCGGTTGCAGGGCTTCCAGTCGTTGTCCGGGCTGCCGGTCAGCTGGACGGGCCGGCTGAACAACCTGCACAACTACTTCTGGCCGAAGCTGTTCTCCGACTGGAACTACGTGCTCGGTGTACGGCCATCCGCGCGCGTCCCCGTCGCGTACCAGGCCACGGGGTACGTGTGGATCGAGAGCGGCTACACCTGGCTGCTCTGGGGTGGCGGCATACCCCTGTTCGCCGCCTTCGTGTGGTTCGTCAGCGCGACGCTGCGCAGCTCGTGGGTCGAAACCAGGCGTCGGTTCCAGCCGCTCAACGTCGCGGCGCTGGCGACGTTCGTCGGCGTGATCGTGATGACGTTCCT
>DATFTS010000325.1:0-8808 GCA_035261645.1 Jatrophihabitans sp.
ACTGTCTCGCGCGAGGCGCCGACCAGTTGGGCGAGCTCCTCCTGAGTCAGGTCGTGCGTGACGCGCAGCTGCCCGCCGTCGATGGAGCCGAACCGCTGCGCAAGCTGCAGCAGTTGCTTGGCCACGCGGCCAGGCACGTCGACGAAGATCAGATCGGCAAGCATCGTGTTGGTGCGGCGCAGCCGGCGCGCAACCACACGCAGCAGCTGCATGGCGATCTGCGGGCGCTCGGTGGCCCACTTCTGCAGCGCCTGCTTCGGCAGCCGGGCGAGCCGGGCGTCGGTGACCACGGTGGCGGTCGCGGTGCGAGGGCCCGGGTCGAACAGGGACAGCTCGCCGAACTGGTCGGACGGGCCGTAGATGGCAACCAAATTCTCTCGCCCGTCAGGCGAGCGTCGCCCGAGCTTCACCTTCCCGGCAAGCACGATGTACAAACTGTCGCCAGGTTCGCCCTCGTGGAACAGCACCGCGCCTCTGGGTGCCTCAAAGATCTCGAACTCGCCCGCAAGAGCCTCGACATCTTCCGGGTCAACCCCCTGGAATAGTCCGGCCCTGCGCAGAATCTCGTCCACGTGCGCTCCTCGGTCGCCCGCGCCCATGCGAGCCTCGTCACAGTCTCGCGCGAGTCTAGTGCCTCACTCGATCAGGGGTTGGCTCAGTCGGCCGCCCTGCGCCAACCGCGGCGCAGCCGGCCCAACCCGAGCCGGGTGCGGAAGCGCCGCAGCGCCGAGTCGGTGCCCTCGCGGACGAAGACGTCGAGTTCCTCGGCGTTGGCGTCGTCGAGGAACTGCTCGATGTCGCGCTCGTCAGCAATCTGGCTCAGCGGCTCCTCCACCCGTCCCATGAGCATGACGAAGCCCAGCAGGACAAATGGGAACAGCACGAGTGCGAAGCCAATCATGACGGCACCATTCTGCCCCACCGCCTTCGTCGTGCCCGGGTCATACGCTGTGCCGCGTGGCCATTACCGAGGAAACCCCGCTCGCCCGCAAGCGCAGAGCCCGTCGGATCAACCGAGAACTGGCCAAGCTGTACCCCAATGCGCACATCGAACTGGACTTCACCAACCCGCTGGAACTGGCAGTGGCGACGATCCTGTCGGCGCAGTGCACGGACAAGCGGGTCAACGACGTGACGCCCGCGTTGTTCGCCAAATACCGCACCGCCGCCGACTACGCCGGAGCGAATCGCGACGACATCGAGCAACTCATCAAGCCGACCGGATTCTTCCGTAACAAGACCACGTCGATCATCAAGCTGGGGCAGGCGCTGATCGAGCGCTATGACGGCGAGGTGCCGCGGCGCATGACCGACCTCGTCACGTTGCCCGGATTCGGCCGCAAGACCGCGAACGTCGTGCTCGGCAACGCCTTCGACGTTCCGGGTCTGACCGTCGATACACACTTCCAGCGCCTCGTCGTGCGCCGGTGGAAACTGACCGACGAGACCGATCCCGTCAAGATCGAGTTCGCGGTCGCGGAGCTGATCCCGAAGAAGGACTGGACGATGTTCTCGCACCGCGTCATCTGGCACGGGCGGCGCGTGTGCCACGCGCGTAAGCCTGCGTGCGGTGCGTGCGGGATCGCTCGGCTCTGCCCGTCCTTCGGCGAAGGCCCCACCGACCCCGAGGTCGCCGCCAAGCTGGTCAAGTCGGAGGCGGAGATGGTCGCCACCTCATGACCGGAGAGCTGCCAGCCTGGTTGCGGCCGCTCGCGGACGCGGCCGCGAGCATTGACGACAGTGACTTGTCGCGCTTCCCGGTACCCGACGACGGCAGCGGCCGGCCGTCCGCGGTGCTGATCGCGTTCGCCGACACGCACCGGGGGCCTTCGGTGCTGCTGATCGAGCGGGCGGCCGATCTGCGTGCGCACGCCGGCCAGGTTGCGTTTCCGGGTGGCTCGCTCGACCCGACGGACGAGTCGCTGGAGGCGGCCGCACTGCGGGAGGCGAACGAAGAGGTCGGCCTCGATCCGGCAACGGTGCGCGTCGTCGCGGACCTGCCGACGATCTTCATCCCGGTGTCCGGCTTCGTCGTCACGCCGGTGCTCGCGTGGTGGGAGCGCCCGCACGAGGTGCGCCCCGTCGACACTGCTGAGGTGGCGTCGGTGGCGCTGGTGCCGATCGCGCAGCTCGCCGACCCCGAGAACCGGTTCATGGTCACGCACCCGTCGGGTTGGCTCGGTCCCGCCTTCGAGGCCGGCGGCCTGTTCGTCTGGGGATTCACCGCCGGGCTGCTGGACCGCTTGCTTGAGTTCGCCGGCTGGGCCCGGCCTTGGGACACCGGGCGGCGTCGCCCGCTACCCGCCCCACCGCGACCCGGCTGAGATCGCGACCGGGGCCGTTCCGGGCGCCGGTACGGTTTCGGCTATGCGGTGGGGACGAGCGTGCGCGGCGATCATGGCCACGTTGACGCTGACCGCTGCATGCGTTCGCACGCCTGAGGTGAACACCCGGCCGCACACCGGAACCGGCACCGCGTCGGCCGTCGATGGTGTGCAGCAGATCGTGATCAAGTCGGGGACCGATCTGCGCTTCCATCCGTCGACGATCGTCGTCCACCCGGGCCTCGTGCGGCTCGTGCTGGACAACACCTCGAACCCCGGGCCGCCGCACGACATCACGTTCAGCGGGCTGCCGTTCGCGGACGTTCCGACGACGCAGCCCGGCGAGGCGCAGTCGGTGACGTTCACGGCACCGGCCCCGGGCACCTACAACTTCGTGTGCAGCATCCACGCGAATCAGGGGCAGACCGGGAAGCTGATCGTGAAGTGAACCTCCTGGACCTGATCATCGTCCTGGCGGCGATCGCGTACGGCATCGGCGGATTCCGCAGCGGCGCGGTCGTCGGCGTCTTCTCGCTGATCGGGTTCTTCGGCGGCGCGGTGGTCGGCGCGCAACTGGCAAAGCCACTCGGCTCGCGCCTCGTCGAAGGGCGCGCACAGGTGCCTGTGGCGATCTTCTGCGTGCTCGTGCTGGCGACCTTGGGCCAACTGCTCGGGGTGTACGCGGCCGGGCATGTGAAGTCACGCATCGTCGTACACGAACGGACCCGGACGTTGGACTCCAGCATCGGGGCAGTGCTCGGCGTGGTGTCCGTCCTGCTCGTGTCGTGGATGGTCGCGGTGCCGCTCGCCCGCTCGCCGTACCCGGGTCTTGCGTCAGAGGCGAGCCGGTCAAAGATCGTCCGTGCCGTGAACGGCGCCGTGCCGGGAAGCTTTCGCAACCTGTACTCGTCGTTGCGCTCGTTCCTCGACCGCAGCGGCTTCCCGCCGGTGTTCGGGGACCTTCCGTCGACGTCGGTCGTCGCGGTGCCACCGCCGCCGGCCAACCTCGGCCCCGGGGTTCGCGCGAAGGTCGAGGCCGCGTCGCGATCGGTGTTCAAGATCTACGGGCAGGCGCCGGAGTGCGGGCGCAGCATCGAAGGGTCCGGCTTCGTCTACGCGCCGCACCACATCCTCACCAACGCGCACGTCGTCGCGGGCACCCGCAATGTGCGCATCGTCGTGGGCACCGACCAGTACCTGCCCGCGCACGTCGTGCTCATGGATCCCGAGCGGGACGTGGCGGTGCTGGACGTGCCGAGCCTGTCCGCGCCGGTGCTGCGCTTCAGCCAGGCCGACGCCAAGAGCGGTGACCCGGCGCTGGTGCTGGGCTATCCGGAGAACGGGCCGTTCACGGTGCGCTCGGCGCGGGTGCGATCGATCGCCACCGTCGGCGGCTCGGACATCTACGGCCACAACAACGTGCACCGATCGATCTACTCGATCCGGGCGGTGGTGCGCAGTGGCAACTCCGGCGGACCGTTGCTCGGCTATGACGGGACGGTGCTCGGGATGGTGTTCGCCACCGCCGTCGACTCGCCCGACACCGGGTTCGCGCTCACCGACGAAGAGGTCGGATCCGACGCCACCCAAGGCAAGACGCTGGCGGCAGCCGTCGGTACCGGTGGCTGCACACCGGACTGACTCGGGCGGTCAGTGGTTCTTCGCCCAGCGGATCAGCTCGCCACTGACGAACTCGGGCACCTCGTTGTGCGGGAAGTGCCCCACACCGTCGAGTACCCGCCACTCGTACGGGCCCGTCACGTACTGCCCCGCGCCTTGGGCCGTGCTCGGCAGCACGCAGGTGTCGAAGTCCCCGTGCAGGTGCAGCACCGGTGCGGTGATCGCAGTGCGCAGCGCGGCGGCGAAGCGGCGCCCGTCCGTGCGGAGCAGTGAGCGCACCATCCAGCGGTAGTGCTCGGCCGCGCAGAACGACACCGGGTGGATGCGCATCGCTTCGGCGTAGCGCTCGACGTCAGCCACGTATCTGGGCGTCCCGCGCCAGCGCGGTCCGGTCCACATGTCGAAGAGCTCACGCACCCAGGTGGAGTCGCGGGAGAGCAGGTTCTCCGGACGGCGCGGGATCTGGAACGTCCGCACGATGTACGAGGACGCGCGCCGCTGCGCCGGCCCGGCGCCGGGCCGCAACTCGTGCCGCATGCGCAGTGGATGCGCCGCACCCACCACCGCCAGCGAGCGCACAACCCGCGGATGGCAGGCCGCCATCGTCCAGGCCAGCGTCCCACCCAGATCAGTGCCCACCACCATCGCATCCGATTCGCCGAGCGAGGTGACCAGCGCGGCCATGTCGGCGGCCAGCGTCGGCGAGTCGTAGCCACGCGGCGGCTTGTCACTCGCGCCGTAACCGCGCAGATCCACGGCAACGGCGCGGTAGCCGGCGTCTGCCAGATCGGTGAGCTGCTGGTGCCACGCCCACCAGAACTGCGGGAAGCCGTGCAACAGCAGCACGAGCGGGCCGGTACCCAGCTCGGCGACGTGCAGGGCGATGCCGTTCGCGCGCACCGTCCGGTGCGTCCACGGCCCTTCGACCAGGACGACGGAGCTGTCGGGTGAGCCCGACAGCGGACCGAATCCCATCGGGCTTACTAACCTCGCGTTTTCTTCAGGTAGTTGACCGTCTCCTTGGTGGTCTTGATTGTCTGCTCCGGCGCGCGGATGCGCTTCACCTTCTTTATTCCCAGGAACGCGCAGATGGCGACGACCACGAGTTGCACCGCAAACACGATCAGAAAGGAAAGCCACCGCGAGAGCCCGGCCGCGTTGATGCCCTCTGCAAGGGTCAAGAAGCCGAACGTCAGTGAGAAGACCAGGATCACGGCAGCCGCGCCGAAGAAGCCGAAGCCGGTGCCGGCGTTCTTGACGGTGGAGCGCAGCTCCAGCTTGGCCAGCTCTATCTCGCTGTGCATCAGGTTCGACAGGTGTGTCGACGCATCTGAGACGAGTTGGCCGATGCTCGGCTCGGCCGCATGTTTGGCGGGTTTGTCCTGTGTTGTGTCCGGCTTGTCAAATGCGGTCGGGGCCGCGTCCGAGGCGTGCGACGGTCCGCGAGTCGGTTCGGGGGCCGGGCTCGAGCTCGCCGTCACAGGTGGGCTCCTTCGTCGATCGGTCGGGGCAGCGTAGGACCGCATCATTCCAGCCCGCACTGCGGTGTGCATCAGCCGTGGCGGCGGCCCGTAGCCTGCGGGGATGCCCGCAGACCCGCTTGCGCCGCTGCTCGAGCTGCCTGGAGTGGCCGACGGCGTGGCGCGCACGCGGGCGGCGGTGGACGCGTTGTTGGGCAATCGGGTGCTGCGCCGGCGTTCGGCGGACGTGTCGGCGGAGTCGGGGTTGAGGGGCGCGTGGGCGTCGGCGACGCTGGCAGGTCACAACTTCACGCTGGACGAGGTCCGCTCCGGCGCCGCCTCGGGCGACCCAGTGGTGCAGGGCGCGTTACGCGCGCAGTCCGCGATCGGGGCGCTGGCCGACACGTGGACCCGCGCGCCGCGTCAGGCGCTCGCCCGGCTGCATGCGCTGGCGGCTGCGGATCTGGTGCCGGCCGACTCGTTGGGCAAGCCGCGTGACGGGACGGCGCAGCGGTTGGACACGCTGGTGAACGTGCTCGCGCTGACGTCGGTACCGGCCGTCGTCGTCGCCGGGATCGTCCATGGCGAGTTGCTCGGGTTGGACGCGTTCGCGCCGGCGTCGGGTGTCGTGGCGCGGGCGGCGGTGCGGCTGACGATCATCGAGCGTGGCCTCGACCCGAAGTCGCTGGCGGTGATCGAGGCGGGGCATCTGGAACTGCGGGCGGAGTACGACGCGGCGCTGGAGGGCTATCGCAGCGGAACGCCGGAGGGGATCGGCGAGTGGTTGGGCCACTGCGCCGACGCGGTGGTCCTGGGCGCGCGCGAGGCGCAGGCCATCTGCGAGGCGCTCTCGCGCGGCTGACGTCGGGCTGTGTGGGTGCGCGGGGCCATTTGGCGCGCGGGGCCTTTCGGTGCGGGGGGCCTTCTGGTGCGCGGGGCCTTTGGTGCGCGGGGCCCTTTTGGTGCGGACAGACTTTTCCTCCGTTGAGGACGCTCCCGGGCGCGGCGGAACGTCCACACCGGAGGAAGAGTCGGACACACAACGGCGCCGCGACATGTCGCGGCGCCGTCGTGGCGCGGACTCTGGGTTACCAAGCGTGCCCGGCGTGGATGTCAGGCGCGGGCCACGACGTAGAGCCGGTGCCGCAGTCCGCGTCGACGCACCTTTTGCGTGGTGGGATCGCCGCGTGGGTGCCCGTGTGTCCGTGCGGGACGCCGTCCGCTGGGGGCTGGACCGCCATCGACGTTCGTCGTCCTGGGTGTCATTGCACTCCGTGCCACCCCGATGGCGCAAGACCTCAGCGCGCCCGGTTTGTGCAGATCTTGTCAAGTCCTCGTTGCGCGCCGTTTCGACGCGTACCAGACGAGGCCGGCCGCGGCGACGCCTGCGCCGACGACGGTTGCCGAGACGACGGGGTGGTCCGGACGGATGCCGGCGAGCCGTTCGCGCAAGGGGACCGCGTTCGAGAACGTCAGCAGCGGCCAACCACGATCATTGGCGATCTTGCGCAACGCCCGGTCAGCGTTGACGGCGTAGGGGTGACCGACCGCTTCGAGCATCGGCACATCGGTGATCGAGTCCGAATACGCGTAGCTGCCGCTGAGGTCGTATCCGCGCTGGTGGGCGAGGTCGACAACCGCGACTGCTTTCTCCGGGCCGTACGCGTAGAGATCGATCTCGCCGGTGTACTTGCCGTCGGACACGACCATCCGGGTAGCGATCACCTCGTCCGCACCGAGCATGGCGCCGATCGGGCTGACGACCTCCTCGCCGGACGTGCTGACGATGACGACATCGCGTCCGGCAGCCTTGTGCATCGCGATCAGGTCTACCGCCTCGTCGTAGACGATCGGGTCGATGATGTCGTGCAGCGTCTCGGACACGATCTCGCGTACCTGCGCGACGTCCCACCCCGTGCACATCTTGGTCAGGTACTCACGCATGCGCTCGATCTGGTCGTGGTCGGCGCCGGCGAGGGCGAACACGAACTGCGCATAGGCGCTGCGCAGGACGGCTCGCCTGTTGATGAGTCCGCCTTGGTAGAAGGGCTTGCCGAACGCGAGCACGCTGGACTTCGCGATGATCGTCTTGTCCAGGTCGAAGAACGCCGCGCTGCGCGCCGGGTCCGCTGCCACAAGGCTGAGAATACGGATCCGATCGCGCTGAGCATTTCGCGGCGCGCGTCAAATCATTCGTCCACACGCGGGTGGTTGTCCACATCCTGGCCGATCGGGGGGCCGGATGGACGGTGCCCGGACCGACGCTAGGACGCATGGGCAGCGTGATCGGAGTTATCGGGGGCAGCGGCGGTGTGGGCGCGTCCTCCTTCGCCGCAGTGCTGGCGGCGGTGGCTGGTCGGTCCCTGCTCATCGACCTGGACGTGACCGGTGGTGGGATCGATGTGACGCTGGGCGTCGAGGCGACCGCCGGCGCGCGGTGGTCCGGCCTGCGCGTCGCCGGTGGACATCTGGACGCCGACGAACTGCTCACCGCGCTGCCGCACTGGGGACCGGTCGCGGTTCTGGCCGCGGATGTACCCACGCTGGACGCGGACGCGGTGTTGCAGGTGATCGACACTGCGCGCGCCGCCGTCACGGTGGTGCTCGACCTGCCGCGCGCGTCGTGTGCTGAACGCGCTGCGGCGTTGTGCGCCTGCGATCTGGTCGTTGTCGTGGCGCGCGGCGACGTCGACGGGCTGGTCGCCGCGCACGCGCTGACCGTTGGGCTGCCCGAAGTCCCGGCGGGGCTGGTGTTGCGGCGCGGCGAAGTCGCCGAACGGGACGTCGCAGCGGTGGTCGGCCACGAGGTGCTCGGCGTCCTGCCGCCGCTGCGAGCCACGTCTAGGCCCCTCCAGGCCGCCCGATTGCCTCGCCGGCTGGTGCGCGTGGCCGCGGGGGTGCTGGGCGGTGTCGGGGTGTTCGAGGGCGGCGGAACCGACCTGGCAGTTGAGCGTCGTCCGCCGTCGGCTGTGGCTCTGTCGTGACCGCTACGACAGAGCTGGTCGAGCGGGTTCGGCAGCGGCTGGCGGTGGCGCCTGGTGATCTGGACGAGCTGCTGCGCACCGAATCCGGCGCGATCATCGATGACGCCGTGCTCGACACGATGCGCCGCGAAGTCGCGGCCGAGTTGCATGGCGCCGGGCCACTCCAGCCGCTGCTGACGGTGCCGGGCGTGACGGATGTGGTGGTCAACGCACCGGAGGAGGTCTGGATCGACCGCGGCGGCGGTATGGAACGCGCGCGGGTGAGCTTCCCGGACGACGCCGCAGTCCGCCGGCTAGCGCAGCGCCTCACTGCCGCGGCAGGGGCGCGCCTCGACGACGCGATGCCCTACGCGGACGCCGTGCTGGCAGACGGCACGCGGGTGCACGCAATCCTGCCGCCGCTGGTCGCACACCCCACCC
>DATFTS010000326.1:0-4280 GCA_035261645.1 Jatrophihabitans sp.
GTGCGGCGCAGTCCCGTTCAACGGTGTGACCTGCCAGCTCGAGCCGCTGGCCGGGGCGTACTGCACCGAGAAGCCGCTCAGGCCGGCGTCCGTCGCGGAGAGGTTCTGGAGTTCGACGAAATCGTTCTTCAGCACCGCGCCGCTGTTGCCGCCGCCGCCGTACACCTCGCTGATCACGAGCGTGGTCGACGCAGCCGCGGCGGCCGGGCCCCCGGCGGCGGTGAGAGCGACGGTAAGGCCGGCCGCGCCCGCCAAGGCGAGGGTGACCGTTGTTGGGGATCGGCGCACGCGGTTCCTCCTGCTTGCGGCTGGTTTGGATCGGCTGCAAGCGTGGCGCAGATCAATGTGCTGCTGATCGGCTCGACGGGGTCCGGCAAGCGAACACGAAGTGAACGCCTCGTGGAGGCGCCCGGATCGTCGCAGCGTCGTCGGCTCAGTGCACCGGCCCGATCTGCTGTCGGCCCGGGCCGTAGGGGAGCGGGACGTACTCCACGGACGGGCGGTTCGCGCGAGGCTGCGGGTAGAGCCGAATGATCGTCTGTGCCTCCCTCGGCATGCTGGTCGAGACGGGCAGACCCAGCACCGACCCGGTCTGCGCGTCGATCGGGAAGTCATGTGTCCAGCGACCTTCGCTCAAGGTTCGCGCCACCTGCGCCGCTTCCTTGGTGTCCATGCCGTTGCCGACAAGCAGCGCGGTCGCTACCTCCTGCACCTGCGTGATCGCCTTGCGCGCCACGTCGGCGAGGACCAGCATCTCGTCGCCGACCGAATTGACGTCCTTGCGCGCCACCGCGGCCAAGATCGACGCTGCCGGATGTTGCCCGATCTGCGGATCGACAGGACCGAGGACGGCCGAGGGGGCGAGCAGGATCTCGTCCGCGGCGAGCGCGATCAGTGTCCCCCCGCTCATCGCGTAATGCGGCACGATCACGCTGACCTTCGCCGGATGCCGCTGCAGAGCTTGGGCTATCTGCTCGGCGGCGAGGACGAGCCCGCCCGGCGTATGCAGCACCATGTCGATCGGGACCTTGGGGTCGGTCAATGCGATGGCACGCAGCACCTGCTCGGAGTCGTCGATATCCAGGTAACGACCGAACGGCAGGCCGAAGAACGAGAACGCCTCCTGCCTGTGAATGAGCGTGATCACCCGGCTGCCGCGGCCGCGTTCGATCTGCCGCAGCGCCCGCACCCTGCGGGCCTGAAGCGTCCGTTGCTGCAGCAACGGCTGAATCGTCGACAGCAAGAAGATCAGCCAGATGATGTCGGTGATGCTCATCTCGTTCACCCCTGGTCACCATTGGACGGCGAAGGCTGGGCGACCGGCCCATTGAGGATGGACGAGCCGCGTGTGCTGCTAGCTGGTGCTCCTGGTTGGTACCCAATGTGGCAGCAACCGGGAAAACCGAACACCGTCCTCACGTGGACTGCGGCTGCACCGGCTTCCGGGCCTCGGCGTCCCAGGTGGCGTCGGTGAGGGGCTGCGCCTGCAGCCGAAACTTTTCGATCTTCTGTGTGGGCGTCTTGGGCAGGCTCGAGACGATCTCGATGTAGCGGGGCACCATGAATTTCGGCGCCGTTGCAACGCAGTGTTCATGGATGTCTTCGTAGGTGAGTGTGCTCTCGCCGCGCAGTACGACGCAGACCTTGACGTCCTGCTCGGTGAGTTCGCTCGCCACGCCGATCGCCGCGGCTTCAACAATCTCCGGGTGGGCCAGGAGGACTTGTTCGACCTCGAAGGCTGAGATGTTTTCGCCGCGCCGCCGGATCGCGTCTTTCTTGCGGCCTTCGAAGTAGAGAAATCCATGCGCGTCGAGTCGACCGAGGTCCCCGGTGTGGATCCGGCCGTCGCGCAATGCTGCAGCGGTTGCCTCCGGCATGGCCCAGTATTCGTTCATCACCAGACCCGGCTCGCGCCCGCGGACGGTGATCTCGCCGACCGTGTCGGCCGGGACCGGTCGGCCGATGTCGTCGACGATCACGACTTCGTATTCGTCGATGACCCGACCGCAGCTGCCGGTGGGTTTGGGTCCGTCGAGGTGGTCGTATGCGGGAATGCCGGCATCGGTCAGCCCGTACAACTCGTAGAGGGGAATGTCGAACCGGCGTTCCCATTCCCGCTGCCACGACGGCATGGGTACGCCCCAGGCGAGGCGGACCCGGTGGTCGCGGTCGCCTGGGGTGGGTGGCTGCTTCCACAGCATGGTCAACGTCGCCCCGAGGAAGTTGAAGACACTCGCGTCGAAGCGCCGGACCTCCTCCCAGAATCGCGAGGCACTGAACCGCCGCCCGATCGCCGCCACACCGCCGACGCTCAATGCGGCGCAGACGGTGAGCGTCGCCGCATCGATGTGGAACAGCGGGAAAGGTGCGTAGAGGACGTCATCCTGGCGCAGCCCGAGATTGGTTGCGTGCAGTTCTGCCTGGCGGACGAGATACCGGTGCGAAAGGACGCACCCTTTCGACGGTCCGGTCGTGCCCGAGGTGAAGAGCACTGTCGCCGGGTCGAGCTCGCCGACCGTGACCGGCGCGATCGGGGTGGCGGCCTGGACGGCGTCGAGGCTGATCGCTTGCACCTCGTCGACAGGGTGCACGCCGCGAACGACGAGCTGCTGCAGATCGTCCAATGATGATCGGACGGCGAGCAGCCCGGGTAGCAACTCGGAATCCACGATGGCCAGCCTCGCGCCCGTGACTCGGAAGACGTGCACGAGGGCGGTGCCGACCAATGCCGTGTTCACCGGCACGTGCACCGCGCCGAGCCGAGCGAGCGCGAACCAGCACACGACCTGGTCGAGGCTGTTGTGCATCAGAAGCACTACCGGCTCGCCGGCGCGGACACCGACGCGCTGCAGGCCGCCGGCCGTGCGCGCGACCAGCTGCTCGGTTTCGGCGTAGGTCAGCTCGCCCTCGGCCATCCTGAGGAAGATCGCGTCCGGGGTCCTGGCCGCGGCGTCGGCCAGCAGTTCGGTGATTGACCTTGCGCTCATTCGAGGTCGAACAGGCGGGCCGCGTTGTCGTGCAACAGCGCCTGCAACGCCGGCTCGGGCAGCCCAGCGGAGCGCCACTCACCCAGGACGCGGTGCGGTGACATCATCGGCCAGTCGCTGCCGTAGAGCACCTGCTCGCGCAGCAAGTTGGGCATCATCGTGAACAGCGCGTCCCAGCCGGTGCCTGACCGGCTGATGTACTTCGGCGCGAGTGCACCGAACTCGAGGAACACCGTGGGGTGCCGGCGGGCGACAGCCGCGTATTCGGTCGCCCACGGCCATCCGGCGTGCGCGGCAATGAGCCTCAGGTCCGGGAAGTCGCAAGCCACTTGGTCGAACAGTTCGGCACGCTCGTGCCGCAGCGGGTGCATACGCGAATACGTGATGCCGGTGTGGATCGCGACGACCATGCCGAGTTCTTCGGCTCGGGCGTAGGCGGGGTACAGGCGGCGTGCGTCGATGTCGAGGCCGAAGAACGCTGGTTGGATGCTGATCCCGCGAAGCCCGCACGCGTGCGCCGCCGCGACCTGCCGCGCCGCCACCGTCGGCCCGGCTGCATGCAGGTCGACGGTCCCGACGCCGGTGAAGCGACCGGGATACTCCTCGAGCACCTTGCACACCGCGTCGTTCAATGCCTGTGCTGACTCGCCGCCCTCGGTTTCGGCATGCAGCACGGCGTGGCCGATGCCGTTGTCGTCGAGATCGCGGATCAGGTCCTCGAGCCGGCCTGCGTTCATCTTGCGGGACAGGCTGAGTACCCGGTCGTACTGCTCAACCTGGCGCGCGGGCGCAGCGTAGGACCTGTCGGGTCGACGGTCCTGCGGCAGCCGCACGCGTGCGTCGATGACGTTCATCCAGCCGCCTCGTCCGCGTCGATGGTCGGTTGGACTCCTGCAACCAACGACACGGCCGGACCCTATCAAGCGACCGATAGGTGGCACAGATCAACAGCGCAGGAGATGCACGGTTGCGTCCGGCGAGATACTCTTCACGCACGCTTCACATTTTTTGCCGTGTTTGCTGGGAGTTGTCCCCTTGGGAGGGTGTTCATGGCGATGCCGGTGATCCGGTTCGCCGCGCGGCCTGCAGCATGCCTGGCTGGCGGCGTGCTCGTCACGGCATTGGCGCTGACGCTCGCGCTTGCCGCGCCGGCATCGGCGGCCGGTCACGGTCACGGTCCGCCGGCTGACGCTGCGCAAACATCGCATTCGGTCCACCACGGCCCCAGAGGGGGCGCAGGGCACTCAGGCTCTCTCCTGCGCCACCGGACCGGGCACGCGCACGGCGCCGGCA
>DATFTS010000327.1:0-5107 GCA_035261645.1 Jatrophihabitans sp.
CGGCCAATTGCGGGTCGATCGCGATCGAGGCATAACCGTCGGCCCGCTCGGCCGCGTCGAACACCGGACCCAGCACGTCACACGCGTGCCGCACCTTCGCGGTGGCAACGCCGGCGAGCAGTTCGCCCGCGTCCAGTGCTACGCCGGTGACCGAGCAGTCGCGAATCAGTTCGGCGAACTCGCCGCTGCCGAGCTGGTCGCGTCCAAGCGTGTCGAGCCACAGCGCAACCCCCCTTTGCTGCAGCTCTGCTCCCGCGTTCACGACGCCTCCTCGCGGCCTGTCGGAAATACCGTCGCGCCGGATCGGCTGCGTCGCGCCCGGGGGAATTACTGGTGCTCGCCACAATCGAGGATTGTCAAGCCCGTCTCTCAGTCATTGAGTCGTCATCGACCGGCGCAGGCTGGTTGCCCGGTGCTGGACGCGGTGGAACGCTGGCACTCTGCCACCACATGACGCCACCACATGACGCCACCACATGACGCCACCACATGACGCCACCACGTGACGTGGCGTCGGCTAGCCAAGCCATCTCGTGCCGGGGGGTGGGCGAATGGCCGAGTCCGGAGCTTGGCCTGGACTGCGCGGGCGCGCAAGCGAGTGCGATGTCCTGAGCCGGCTCGTGGCATCGGTGCAGGTGGGCGATAGCCAGGTTCTGGCCTTGCGCGGCGAGGCTGGGATCGGCAAGACCGCACTGCTGCAGTTCCTCGTCGAACGCGCGTCCGCATGTCGCATCGGCCGGGCGGCCGGCGTCGAGTCCGAGTTGGAGCTCGCCTACGCGGGGCTGCACCAGCTGTGCAGCCCGTATCTAGACCGTCTGCCCAAGCTTCCGACTCCGCAGCGTGAGGCGCTCGCTACCGCGTTCGGGCTGCGGTCGGGAAGCGCGCCGGACAGGTTCCTGGTCGGTTTGGCCACGCTGACCCTGCTCAGCGAGGTGGCCGACGAGCAGCCGCTCGTCTGCGTCGTGGACGACGCCCAGTGGCTGGATCAGACCTCGGCACAGACGCTGGAGTTCGTCGCACGCCGGCTCGGTGCGGAGCCCCTGGGGATGGTCTTCGCGATGCGGCAGCCGGACCAGGGGGAGCCGAGGATGGCAGGACTGCCGGAGCTTGTCGTTCGCGGTCTGAGCACGGACGACGCGGCGGTGCTGCTGGAGTCGTCAGTGCCCGGTGCACTCGATCCGCGCGTTCGCGACCGGGTTCTGGCCGAGGCACAGGGCAACCCGCTCGCGCTCCGGGAACTGCCGCGTGTCCTTACGGTCACTGAGCTCGTCTTCGGCAGCGCTCCGGCCGCGAGCAACGGCGCACCATTGGTCAGCCGTCTCGAACACGGCTTCGTGCAACAGCTCAAACCCCTTCCGCCGCCGACGCGCAAACTCCTGCTCCTTGCCGCCGCCGAACCCGTCGGCGATGTCTCCATGCTGTGGCGTGCCGCGCACGCTCTCGGTGTCGGCCTCGACGCGGCGGCAAGCGCGGAGGGGGCGGACTTGCTCGCACTCAGCGACCGCGTCCGGTTCCGGCACCCGCTTGTGCGATCGGCTGCCTACCACTCGGCGAGCCCTGGCGAGCGGCGCGAAGTGCACCGAGCACTTGCCGAGGTCACCGACGCCAATGTCGATCCGGACCGTCGCGCCTGGCACCGCGCCCGTGCGGCAATGGGCCCGGACGAAGGCGTCGCGCGGGAACTCGAACAATCGGCCGACCGCGCCTTGGCGCTCGGCGGGTTCGCGTCCGCCGCCGCGTTTCTCGAGACGGCAGCGACACTGACCCCCGACCCCGCGCAGCGTGCGCAACGCTCGCTCGCCGCCGGGCAGGCCAAGGCAACTGCCGGCGCCTTCGCGGACGCGCTTGTCCTGCTGGCCGCGGCGGAGGCCGGCCCCCTTGACGACCCATCGCGGGCCCGGATCGACCTGCTTCGCGCGCAGATCTCTTACAACTCGAGCCACGGCAGCGAGCCGCTTGCGCTCCTGCTCTCGGCGGCTCGCCGCCTCGAACCGCTCGACGACGAACTGGCCCGGCAGACCTACCTCGACGCGTTCTCCGCTGCGATGTTCGCAGGCCGGCTGGCCCCTGGACCAGTCCTCGGCATGCGACGGGTTGCGCAGGCAGTACGTGAGCTGGGGCCGGCACCGGCACCGCGGAAGAGCGACCTGCTGCTCGCGGGGATGGCTGTGCTGTACACCGACGGGTACTCGGCCTCCGCGCCGCTGCTGCAGCGGGCACTAGGAGAGTTCGGACGCGACGAACTGACGCTGGACGAGGGCTTGCACAGCGCGTGGCTCGCAGCCGTGGCGGCTGTGGATCTATGGGACGACGTGCATTGGGATGTCTTGAGCCAGCGGCATCTCGACTTCACCCGCAAAGCAGGTGCTCTGAGCCTGCTTCCGCTCGGGCTGGCCAGCCGTGCTGTCTTCGAGATCCATGCCGGTAACTTGACCGCCGCCGCAGCCCTGGTAGCGGAGATCGGGTGGGTTGCCGAGGTGACCGGCGGCGAGAACACCTTCACACCGATGTCAGAGGCATGGCTGGCGGCCATGCGCGGGGAGGAGAAGCACGCCGAGGTACTGATCGACGAGATCTTGGACGACGCAGCCGCGCGGGGCCAAGGCGTGAGCTTGAACATGATGTACGCCGCCCGCGCCACGCTCTGCAACGGCGTAGGGCATTACGAAGAAGCGTTCGCCGCGGCTCGCGAAGCCACGATCGAGCCGGCGGAGCTCGGCCCGACTAAATGGGCGCTTTCCGAGCTCGTCGAGGCGGCTGTCCGCAGCGGCCATTCGGCGGTAGCCGCTGACGCGTACGAGCAGCTGTCCGCGCTCGCCCACGCCAGTGGCACGGAGTTTGCCCTGGGGATCAGCGCGAACCGCGGCGCGCTGATGCGATCCGACGCCGCGGCCGAAGACCTCTACCGGGAGGCGATCGAACGTCTTGGCCGAACCAGGATGCGGGTCGACCTCGCCCGCAGCCAGCTGCTCTACGGTGAGTGGTTGCGCCGCCAGGGTCGCCGCGTAGATGCGCGGAACCAGCTGCGCACCGCCTATGAGGCGCTCACGGCGATCGGGGCCGAAGCGTTCGCCGACCGCGCGTGGCGTGAGTTGTCCGCGACCGGCGAGACCGTTCGCAAGCGGACGGTGGACACGGTGGGGGAGCTGACCTCTCAAGAAGCCAGCATCGCCCGTTTGGCCGGCGAAGGGCTCACCAACCCGGAGATCGCCGCCCAGCTGTATATCAGCCCACGGACCGTCGAATGGCACCTGCGCAAGGTGTTCTCGAAGCTCGGTGTGAGCACTCGCCGGCAACTTCGCCGTTCGCTGCATCAGGCGGGCCAGGCAGCCAGCTGAACCGGCGCTGGCGAGCGCGGATCGGGTTCGGATCCGACCGCAGCTGCAGTTGAGGAGGACGGACATGGCAAGCCACGTCGTCTTGGAGAAGCGTGCACCGCTGACCCGGGAAGAATCCGGCACCCTGTTCAGCCAGACGATGGGTCTGGTGGCGGTGACTGCCGGACTGTTCACCGCCGGAGCCTATGTAGCGCGCAACGTCTCGCCCGGCTGGAGTTGGGTGTTCTTCGCGGGCTCCGTGTTGGCACTGATCGGAATGAGCATCGCCGCGCAACGTTCGGAGAACCTCGCGGTCGGTCTCCTGTTCGCCTTCGGGCTGTTCATCGGGGCCGCGATCTCACCGACGATCAGCTACTACGCACGTGCCGATCCGCAGGCCCTGTGGCAGGCCGGCGGCGCGACGGCGCTGTTCGTCGCTGGATTCGGCGCCTTCGGTTACGCCACCAGACGTGACCTGTCGAAGATCGCCCGAGCCTCGTTCTGGGCGTTGATCGTCTTGATCCTGTTCGGGGTCGTCACGATTCTGGTGAACGTGCCGCACGGCGACGTCGTTTATGCCGTCGTGGGCCTTGTGGTCTTCGCCGGCTTGACGAGCTACGACTTCCAGCGGCTGCGCCGGACAAAGGACGTTCGCAGCGCTCCACTGCTCGCGGCGTCGATCTTCCTCGACATTCTTAACGTCTTCCTACTGTTGCTGTCCCTCGCCGGCAGAGACAACAACTGAGGGGCCTGGCCATGACAAGCTTCGAGCACATCAAGATGCCGCAGCAAGGCATCGCCCCGGGCCTTGAACGGGCAACCGGTTGGCTCAACTCCAAGCCCCTGGCGCCCAGCGATCTCAAGGGACAGGTCGCCGCGTACGCCTTCTTGACCTACACGTGCATCAACTGGCTGCGGATGCTGCCGTTCGTGCGGGCATGGGACAGCAAGTACCGGGATGCAGGACTACGCGTCGTCGGCGTGCACACACCGGAGTTCCAGTTCGAGCACGACCTCGACAAGGTTTCCCGAGCGCTGCACGCGCAGAATGTCGATTTCGTGGTCGCCGTGGACAACAATTACGACATCTGGCGATCGTTCGACAATCACTACTGGCCGGCGCTCTATCTCGCGGATGGAGACGGCGTCATCCGGTACCGCCATTTCGGCGAAGGCCGGTACACGCAGAACGAGCGCGCCATCCAACAGTTGCTGTTCGAGAACGGTGCCGTGCACTTCGATCATGAACTGGCCGAAGTAACGGGCGTCGGTGTCGAGAAGCCCGCTGACTGGGATGAGTTGCGCTCGGCGGAGCTCTATCTCGGCTACGGACGCACTGAGCACTTCGCATCACCCGGCGGCCTGCACCGCGACATCGCCCGCAGCTACTCAGCGCCACAACACCTGCCGCTCAACACGTGGGCACTGTCCGGCGACTGGTCCGTGCGGACCGACCGCGTCACGGCGTCGGATGGCGGCGGCAGTGTCGCCGTCAGGTTCCATGCGCGCGACCTGCACATGGTCACGGGCTCTTCGGACGGGCACAGCGCGGTGCGGGTTCAGGTGCGGGTCGACGGCCAACCGCCGGCCGGCTCGCACGGGCTCGACGTGGACGAAGACGGTGCCGGAGTGATCACCGAGCCGCGCATGTATCAGCTCGTCCGGCAATCCCCACCGATCACCGGTCGCACCGCAGAGATCACCTTCCTGGACCCGGGCGCCGAGGCGTTCGTCCTCACGTTCGGCTGACGATATGACACCTCAAGGAGGCAAGGATGACGAGTACAGGC
>DATFTS010000328.1:0-3856 GCA_035261645.1 Jatrophihabitans sp.
GCCTGCCGGGCCCGGCTGAAGTTGGGGTCGTACGGGATGGAGTCGAGCGAGACGAAACCGAAGACGACTTCGCGTACCTTTCCTGCGGCGCAGAGCATGCCTACGTCGGGACCACCGAAGCTGACGACGGTGAGGTCGCGCGCCGGCGTGTCGAGCATCGCCCGCACCAGCGCCATCGGTTTGCGACGCGAACCCCAACCGCCGATACCGATCGTCATCCCGTCCTCGAGGACGGCCACGCCGTCGGTCAGCGACGTCGATTTGTTCCTCACCGCTTGGCCACGAACGCGTCGCGGTGCTCGTCAGCGACGCCGGCGAGGTTCAGCTCGAAGGTGAAACCCTGCTCGTAGCGATAGCTGCGGTGCACGTGCTGGACGTCGATGCCGTTGATCGCCTCTTTGGCCGCACGGATGACGCGGGTGTCCTTCGCGGCGATCGCGCGGGCCACCGCCAGCGCTGCGTCGTCGAGCTCGGCGCGCGGCACCACGCGGTAGATCGATCCGTAGTGCGCGAGCGTTGCAGCGTCGACGGTCGACGCGGTGAAGTACATCGCCCGCATGAGGTGCTGCGGCACGAGCCGTGCCAGGTGCGTCGCGGCGCCCAGCGCACCGCGGTCGACCTCGGGCAACCCGAAGGTGGCGTCGTCGGCGGCGACGATGACGTCGGCGTTGCCCACCAGGCCGATGCCGCCGCCCAGGCAGAAGCCCTGCACTGCGGCGACCACAGGTACCGCGCAGTCGTACACCGCGCCGAACGCCTCGTAACAGCCGCGATTGGCGCCGACCAGCGCGTCGAAACCGCTGCTGCGCTGCATCTCCTTGATGTCGACCCCCGCGTTGAAGCCGCGCCCTTCTGCGCGCAGCACCACGACATGGGTGTCCGAACGCCGCCCCGCGGCGCGGACGGCGTCAGCTAGGTCGAACCAACCCTGCACCGGCAGCGCGTTCACCGGCGGGTAATCGACGGTGACGATCGCGATACCCGCGGAGGTGGATGTGCCGATGCCCATCCGCTGCCCTTTCTGAAGCAAGCAAGTGCTTGGTAGGTTAGCACGTGTGAAGCTGGAGCTGGCCGGCGCGGTTGCGCTCGTCACCGGGGGTGTTCGCGGCGTCGGGCGCGGAATCAGCAGGGTGCTCGTCGACGCCGGCGCGACGGTCGTGACCTGCGCGCGGCACGAGCCGGACGACCCGCTCGGCGGCGCCGAGTTCCACCAGTGCGACGTGCGAGACGAGGAACAGGTGCGCGCGATGATCGACTCGATCGTGGCGCGTCACGGCCGGCTCGACATCCTGGTCAACAACGCCGGCGGCGCGCCCCGCTCGGACGCGGCGACCGCCAGTCCGCGGCTGCACGTGAAGATCGTCGAACTCAACCTGCTCGCACCTTTGCTGGTCGGACAGGCGGCCAACGCCGTGATGCAGCAGCAGGAGACCGGCGGGTCGATCGTGATGGTCAGCAGCGTGAGCGGGCACCGGCCATCGCCGGGCACTGCCGCATACGGCGCGGCCAAGGCAGGCCTGGACAACCTCGTCGGATCACTTGCCGTGGAGTGGGCACCGAAGGTGCGTGTCAACTCGGTCGTCGCCGGCATGGTTCGCACCGAGCAAGCACACCTGCACTACGGCGACCAGAACGGGATTGCTGCCGTAGGCGCCACCGTTCCGCTGGGCCGGCTCGCCGAGCCGGAGGAGATCGGCAACTGCGTCGCCTTCCTCGTCTCCCCGCTCGCGTCCTACGTCAGCGGCGCCACGCTTGCTGCGCACGGCGGCGGTGAGGTGCCGGCGTTCCTGCGTGCCGCTCACCCCAGCGTGGGCTTGCCCGGATAGCGTTCCGCTGTGGTCGCGGACGCGAAGAGCGAGTGGCGTCCCGTCGTGGCGTATGCGGCGCTCAGTGCCGTCAACCAGATGCTGTGGCTGACGTACGCACCGATCACCACGGACGCCGCGCGCCATTACCGCGTCTCTGACGCCACGATCGGCTGGCTGGCCGAGATCTTCCCGCTGATCTATGTGGTGTTGGCGATTCCCGCCGGCCGCTTGATCGACCGCCGGATGCCGTGGTGGCTCGGGTGCGGCGCCGTGCTGACCGCCGCAGGCGGCCTGCTTCGCCTCGCCGGCGACAGCTACCTGCCGGTGTTCCTCGGCCAAGTGCTGGTCGCGGTGGCGCAGCCGCTTGTGCTCAACGCCGTGACCGCCGTTTCGGTGCGCTACCTGCACCCGCGCGACCGGGCCGCGGGCATCGCCGTCTCGTCCGCCGGGATCTTCCTCGGCATGGTGCTGGCGCTGGTCCTCGGTGCCGGGTTCGGCGCAGGACGGCTGCGCCCTCTGCTCGAGGTGCAGGCGGCGCTGGGCGTCGTCGCGGCGGTTGGGCTGTGCGCATCGCTGCGGAGGCCCGCGCGCGGCGCGGACGTCAGCGCGTCACCGGCGCCGTTGCGTGAGGTGTGGGCGGACCGGTACTTGCGCCGGCTGGTCGGGCTCGTGTGCCTCGGCTTCGGTGTGTTCATCGCGCTGACGACCTGGTTGGAGACGCTGCTCAAGCCGGCTGGTGTTACGTCCGGCACGTCGGGTTACCTGCTCGTCGGCATGGTCGTCTCCGGCGTGGTGTGCTCGGCAGTGCTGGCGCCGGTGCTCGCACGGCGTGCGATCGAGCTGCGTTGGGTGCGGGCGTCCGTTCTCGGCTCGTCCGCCGCGATGGTGTTGCTCGCGGTCGCACCCGGGACGGGGAGTGGCGCGGTGGCGTTGATCGTTGTCGGCGGACTGCTGCTGACGGACCTGCCCGTGGTGCTCGAACTCGTCGAGCGCCGCGCGGGGTCGGCTGCGGGCACGGCGACGGCGCTGGTCTGGCTGGCCGGCAACGCGGCCGGGCTGGCGGTGGCGCTGGTGGTGCAGCTGCTCGTGCACGTGCCTCAGGCGGCGTTTTCGGTGCTCGCCGGCCTGCTGTTGCTGGGTTTGCCGTTGCTTCGCTCGCTGCGTCCGGCAGCGACCGTCAGGAGCTGACGCGCTTCTTCAGTTCGCGCAGCGAGTTCTTGAGCGACTGCTCGCGAATGAGCTTCTTCATCGGCCCGGGGACGAAGAAGCCGACCTCGGCGACGATGTCGACGCTGACAGCGGTGCCGCCGTCTTCGCGCGGTGTGAAGGTGTACTTGCCGGTGTTCTCCTTGAGATCACCGCTGACCTGTTCCCAGCTGAGGCTGTTCGGCAAGTCGTAGGCGTAGCGCACGACGTACTCGACCTTGCGTACCTTCGCGTCGACCTTCATCCGCACGAGCGAGCCACGGCCCTCGTCGTCGCGCTCGAGCACCTCGCACTCCAGCACCGCCGCCTGCCACTCGGGGAAGGACCCGAAGTCGGTCAGTGCCTCGATGATCTTGTCGGCAGGTGCGTCGATGACATCCGTCAAACCCAGTTCGCCGTCAGCCATGGCTATTGGTCCTCCTCCTCGCGCAAGCGCTCATCGCTCGCTCGCTCCGCTTCCCGCTCGTCAGCGCTCGCTGCGAGGTTGGCTCGGTCAGATCCTCTCAATGATCGTGCCGGTGGACATCGCGCCCCCTGCGCACATCGTGATCAGCGCCGTGGTGGCGTCGCGACGCTCCAACTCGTGCAGCGCTGTCGTCATCAGTCGCGAGCCGGTGCTGCCGACGGGATGGCCCAGCGCGATCGCGCCGCCGTTGACGTTCAGCCGGTCCGGGTCGGCGCCGTGCACCTGCAGCCACGAGAGCGGCACTGAGGCGAACGCTTCATTGACCTCGAAGAGGTCGATGTCGCCAATCGCCATGCCGCTACGCGCGAGCAGTCGACTGGTGGCCTGCACCGGCCCGTCGAGGTGGTAATACGGCTCGGCACCGATCAAGCACTGC
>DATFTS010000329.1:0-7201 GCA_035261645.1 Jatrophihabitans sp.
GATGATCATGCCGCCGGTCGCGCACGACGTGAAGGTGATCTCGATCGGCATGTTCACGCCCGGCAACACTGCGGTCGTCTGGCGCGGGCCGATGCTGCACCGCGCTCTGCAGCAGTTCCTTGCCGACGTCTTCTGGGGCGACCTCGACGTCCTGCTGATGGACCTGCCACCGGGCACCGGGGACATCGCGATCTCGGTCGCCCAGCTGGTGCCGTCGGCCGAACTGCTCGTCGTGACCACGCCCCAGCTCGCCGCCCGCGAGGTGGCCGAACGCGCCGGCTCGATTGCGTTGCAGACGCACCAGCAGATCGTCGGCGTGGTCGAGAACATGAGCTGGCTCGACCTACCCGACGGCTCGCGGATGGAGCTGTTCGGCAGCGGCGGCGGGCAGGCCGTAGCCGACTCGCTGGCGACTGCGACCGGGGCCCGGGTGCCGCTGCTTGGACAGATCCCGATCGACCAATCGGTGCGCGAAGGCGGCGACGAGGGCGCGCCGGTGGTGCTGACCGCGCCGTCGTCACCAGCAGCGATCGCCCTGCGCGGCGTGGCCGACGCGCTGGCCACCCGCCAGCACAGCCTGGTGGGCCGCTCCCTGGGGTTGACGCCCAGCCGGACGTAGTCCGCCGTAGCGGTCAGGTCCAGTCGTCGAAGCGCGCGCCGTCGCCTCGGCCGGGGCCCGGCTTGGGGCGAGGACGGGGACGCGGGCGGTCGCCGTTCGCCTGGGCCACCGGGCCGGCGGTGTTCGGCGTCGTGCCCGGTGCCTTCCCGTTGCTCCTCGGCGTGGAGCCGTTGCCGGCAGGTTTGGTCATCGAGACCGGCCGGTCGGTCGGATCCGTCTCGTCGTCGCCGAAGATCGTGTTGCGCACGACCTCGCTCGGGTTGAACCGGCGTGGGTCGTACTGCCCGAACTCGGCAAACTCATCGCCGAACACCGCACGCTGCACCGCGCGCCGCGGGTTGAGGTTGGCCAGGTCGATATCGGCGAACTCCGGCCCCAGCTCCTCGCGCAGTTGCTGCCGTGCGCCGGTGGCCATCTCGCGCAACGACCGGAGCATCCGAGCCGCATCGCGCGCCAGGCCGGGCAACCGTTCCGGACCCAGGACGATCAGGCCGACGATGGCCAGCACCATCAGCTCTGGCGCCCCCATTCCGAACACGGCGCTTGCTCCTAACCGAGCGACTCAGCCCGAACGACTCAGCCGAGGGTCACGGTTGTGGTGACCTTGGTCGCTGAGTCCTTAGGGTAGTAGGTGACGGAGATGCGGTCGCCGGGCTTGTGCTGCTCGACGATGACGGTCAGCTGGTCGAAGGTCTGGACCACCTTGCCGTCGGCGACCACGATGACGTCGCCGGGCTTCAACCCGGCCTTGGCGGCGGGCCCGCCCGGCGACACCTGCTTGACGTAGCCGCCCACTTGCAGCCCCGCCAGCACCGTGGAGCCAGTGGCGCCGAAGCTGGCGTGTGCCGCCGTGCCGGTGTGGATCAGCTGCAACGCGATGTCGCGCGCGTAGTTGATCGGGATCGCGTAGCCGATGCCGTTGGCCGTGGCGTTGCCGTTGTCGACGGTCGGGTCGACGGCTGCCGCGGAGTTGATGCCGACGACGGCCCCGCTCGAGTTGACCAGCGGACCGCCGGAGTTGCCGTGGTTGATGGGCGCGTCGGTCTGGATGGCGTTGATGTACGCGGTCGTCCCGTCGTCCGCGGTGACCCGCACTGGACGGTCGAGCGCGGAGATGATCCCTGCCGTGACCGTGCCCTGGAGGCCGAGCGGCGAACCGATGGCGATCACCGGGTCGCCCACTGCCACGCCTGTGGAGTCGCCGAGCTGGGCAACCGTCAACTGGTCGTTGGGGACCTTGATGACGGCGAGGTCGCTGGTCGGGTCACGGCCGACGATCTGCGCCTTCGCCGTGGCTTCGTTGCTGAACGTGACGACGATCGTCGCGTCCGAGCTCTCTGCTGCCGGCGCGACCACGTGGTTGTTGGTCAGGATGTCGCCGTCGCCGTCAATGACGAACCCGGAGCCGATCGCGAAGACGGTCGGTGTTTGGATCGCGATGGAGACGACCGTCGGCCCGACCCGCCGGGCAACGCCCGCCACCGAACCGGCCGGCCGCTTCACCGGCGTCTGCACCTGCGCGATGCTCACGTCGGGCCGATGCAACGAGTCGTGGACGTGCTTGGTCAGCCACCATCCGGCGCCGCCGCCGAGCAAGCCTGCGATCAGGGCGACAACTGCGATCACCGAGAGCGCTGACCGACCGAAGCGCAGCCGGCGCACGTTGTCGGGCGCGCCCACCTGCTCGCCGGTGCCGGCGCCGACCGCGAGCTCGTCCGCCTCGGCGTCCTGGTCCGGGTCCAGCTGCTCCGGCCGGCCACCGGTGAACACCGCACCACGGCCGAGCCAGTAGGGCGAGCGCGGATCGCGCCACGGATCTCTGGCGGCGTCCGATTTCCACCACGGCGAGTCCGGCGGTTGCCCGGACGGGCCGATCCGGCTGCCCGGCGCGGGCGCGAAGCCGTCCTGGGCATCGGCCGGCGCGCCGAACGCCTGGGCGAACACCTCAGGCACCGGAGCGTGCTCGGCGGGCCTGGGCGGTATGCGCTCGCCAGGGGCGGGCGCGAACGACTGCGCGCCGGGCGGCCGGCCGAAGACGGCCCGCTCTGCCGGCGGGACGGTCTGCGGCGGCGCTGTGTAGCGCGGCGGCTCCACCCGCGGTGCGAAGCTGCCGTCGACGCCAGGCGGGCGGCCGTAATCGGCGTCCGCGTCTGGGCCGTCACTCACGAGAAGTCCTCATCAGGAGAAGTTTCCCGCACTCACGGCAGCCCCGATCAGGGCTGGGTGCGGAAGTAGGCGATCGGCCCTACTGGGGCCTGTTGCCCGATCTGGCCGGTGAACGGCACGGGATGGCGGACGACGTGGCCCGCGCCGGCGGTCGCGGAGTCGTGCACAGCGACGGACCCGGCGGCGAGTGCGCCGGCCAGTGCCACGACCGCCGCGGTGGTGATGTACGGGCGGGCGCGGCGCGAGCGCGGCTGCTCCGGGACCAAGCCCGCCATTGGCGCGAACGTGGAGAGGACGGTCGACCCGTCCGGCCCGATGGCCGTCGGGAGCGTGGTGATCGGGGTCGTCTGCGGCACGTCGCGCAGCCGGTCGAGCAAGGCCCCTGAGGCCTGCGGCGCACGGGCGGTCCGTAACGCCAGAGCGGCTTCGCGCTGTCCCTGCACGGCCTGGCGGCACTCGGCACAGGACTTGATGTGCCGGAGGGCGCGCTCACGTGCGTGCCCGCTCAGGACGCCGTCGGCACAGGCCGCGACAGCCTCGTCGGACAGATGCGAAACCGTCATGACGTGACGGCCTCCGCGGTAACTCCGGGCTCGACGGGACGGACGCCGGGCGCGCGGTGGGCAAGCGCCTCGCGCAGCATCACCCGGCCGCGGTGGATGCGCGAGCGCACCGTGCCGACCTTGATGCCGAGGGTTGCGGCGATCTCCTCGTAGGACAGCTGCTCCAGGTCGCAGAGCACGACGGCGACCCGGAAATCCGGCGGCAGCGCATCGAGCGCAGCCTCGATCTCAGGGTCGAGGTGCATCTCGTGGTAGGCCTGCTCCGGCCCCGGGTCGCTGCCGGCGATGCGGTCGCCGGCGTCCTCGGGCAGCGCGTCGAAGCGGATGCGCTGCCGCCGCCGCACCATGTCGAGGAAGAGGTTCGTCGTGATGCGGTGCAGCCAGCCCTCGAACGTGCCCGGCTCGTACTGGGCCAGCGACCGGAACACCCGGACGAACGTCTCTTGAGTGAGGTCCTCGGCGTCGGCGCGGTTCCCGGACAGGCGGTAGGCCAGGCGGTACACCCGGTCGGCGTGTTCGCGCACGACCTCATCCCACGTGGGCGGCACCCACGTCGGCTTCTCGACCGTGCTCACTCGCGTCACCTTCCGTCTGTTCCTGAATACGCTTACGACCAAGAACAGACAAGCAAAGAAACCTGTACGTGAGCTAAACGCCGGCAAGGACTTGCTCGTTCCCCCGGCCGAGCCCGGGTCTGAGCGCGCCGGAAGCGGCGACGACGCCCACGTACGCTCATGGCTCGTGCATTCCTATACGGCCGACGTGGATCGCATGTCCCGCGCGCTCGCCGAGTTCTGCCTGGGCCGGCTGGCCATGGACGCGCCGCTCGACCGGCCCCAGCGACCGGCCGAACTCGAAGCCCAGGCCGGGCAGACCGTCACCGCGGCCGGCGTGGGCATCGACGAGGCGCTTCGCCTTTGGAGCGAGGTGCTCGGGCCCGCCTGCCTGTCGGTCGACCACCGGCGCTACCTCTCGTTCATCCCCAGCGCGCCCAGCAAGGCAGCTGCGGGCTTCGACATGCTCGTCGGTGCCACCTCGGTCTACGCCGGCTCGTGGCTCGAGGGCTCCGGCGCCGTCTACGCCGAGAACCAGGCCCTGCGCTGGATCGCCGACCTCGCCGACCTGCCGGCGAGCTCCGGCGGCGCCTTCGTGCAGGGCGGCACGATCGGCAACCTGTCGGCCCTGGTCGCGGCCCGGGAGGCCGCTCGGCACGCGCGCGGGCGGCCCCGGCGGTGGGCGGTCTGCATCACCGAGGAGGCGCACTCGTCCATCAAGCACGCGCTGCACGTGGTGATGGACACCGACGTCGTCGAAGTGCCTGGCGACGAGCGCGGACGCATGGTGGGGTCCGCGCTGCGCGAGACCGTCGAGCAACTGCCTGACGACGTCCGGGACGGGATCTTCGCGGTCGTCACCACCGCGGGGACGACCAACCTGGGCATCGTCGACGACATCGCGGGCGTGGCCGCAGTGGCGCGCGAGTACGGCTGGTGGCTGCACGTCGACGGCGCGTACGGCGGCGCGGGGCTGGCCGCGCCGAGCGTCCGGCATCTCTTCGCGGGCGTCGAGCAGGCCGACTCGCTGATCGTCGATCCGCACAAATGGCTGTTCGCCCCCTTTGACTGCTGCGCGCTGATCTACCGCGACCCGGTTCAGGCCCGCGCCGCGCATACGCAGCACGCCGGCTACCTCGACCCGGTCAACGTCGAGGGCGAATGGAACCCGTCCGATTTCGCGATCCAACTGACCCGCCGGGCGCGCGGGCTGCCGTTCTGGTTCTCGCTGGCCGTGCACGGCACGGACGCCTACACCGCGGCGATCGAGCGCACGCTGACGGTCACCCGCGAGGGAGCCGACCTGATCCGCTCCGCCGACCATCTGCGCCTGCTGGTCGAGCCGGAGCTGTCCGTCGTGGTGTTCGAGCGCGTCGGCTGGAACCCGGACGACTACGCGATGTGGAGCAGCCGGCTGCTCGACGAGCAGATCGCCTTCGTGACGCCCACCCGGCACGCCGGCCGGATCTGCACCCGGTTCGCGATCGTCAACCCGCTGACCTCCGCCGACGACCTTGCGCTGATCATCGATTCGATGCGGTGAGATGCCTGCGCCCTCGATAGTCTCTGCGGCATGGCGGAAGCGATGCTGAACCTGACCAGCCTTACCTACGCCGAGTCGTTCATCGCCGAGGACGAAGTCGTCCGCACGGCGCGAGAGCGGGCGCGGGAACTCGGCTGCGTGCCGATCGGGCCGGCCGGCGGCGCGGCGCTGCGGGTGCTGGCGGCGGCCACTGGCGCGCGCAGCGTGGTGGAGGTCGGTACCGGCGCCGGCGTCTCCGGGCTCTATCTGCTTGGCGGCATGGCCCCGGACGGTGTGCTCACGACGATCGACGTCGAGGGCGAGAACCAGCGCGCCGCCAAGGAGTCCTACGCCGAGGCCGGCATCGCGCCGAGCCGCTACCGGCTGATCAACGGCTCGGCAGCCGAGGTGCTGCCGCGACTGCGTGACGACGCATACGACCTGGTGTTCGTCGACGCCGACAAGTCGGCGTACGGGGCGTACTTCGAGCAGGCGCTGCGGCTGCTGCGTCCGGGCGGGGTGATGGCGTTCGACAACGCGCTGTGGCACGACCGGGTCGCCGATCCCGCGCAGCGCGACTCCGACACCGTGGTGCTGCGCGATCTTGGCCGCAGCGTTCGCGAGGACGATCGGTTGCTGGCGGCGATGCTGCCCGTGGGCGACGGACTACTTGTCGCCGCCAAGCGTTGACTGGATTGATGGCCTGCTACGTCGACACGGTGCGCGACTACCCCAACGCCGGGTTGCGCCACACGCGGTTCTGCCACTTGCTGGCGGATTCGCGCAACGAACTGCACCAGATGGCCGATGCGCTCGGCGTGCCGCGCCGCTACTTCCAGGACCACCCATGGCGCTGGCACCACGACCTTCCTGAGCCGCTGCGCGCGCGGGCGATCGAGCTCGGTGCGAAGGAGATCACGCTGCGCGAGGTCGGTTCCTTGTTGAAGCAGCGCAAGGCCGAGTTGGGCATCGCGTAGGTTCGACTGGTGAACGTGGCTGTGCTCGCGGGCGGCATAGGTGGCGCCCGCTTCCTTCGCGGCGTACGCGCGGCGTTGCCCGACGACCAGTTGACTGCGGTCGTCAACACCGGCGACGACGTGACACTGCACGGGCTGCGGATCTGCCCCGACCTCGACAGCGTGATGTACACGCTGGCGGGCGTCCACGACTCGACGCGCGGCTGGGGACGCCAGGACGAGTCGTGGCGGATCATGGACGAGCTGACCGCCTATGGCGCGCAGCCGTCGTGGTTCAGCCTGGGCGACCTCGACATCGCCACTCACCTCGTCCGCACTCGAATGCTGGACGCCGGCTACTCGCTCTCGGACGTCACTGCCGCCCTGTGCGAGCGGTGGCAGCCCGGCGCGGCGCTCGTGCCGATGTCCGACGATCGGTGCGAGACACACGTGGTGGTCGACCTCGACGGGGGCCGTCGCGCCATCCACTTCCAGGAGTGGTGGGTGCGACATCGCGCGGCGCTACCGGCGTACTCGTTCGTCCAGGTCGGCGTCGACGACGCGAAGGCCTCGCCCGGCGCCTTGGCCGCGCTGAGCGCAGCTGACGTCATTCTGGTGGCGCCGTCGAACCCCGTGGTCTCGATCGGCACCATCCTCGGCGTCCCCGGCATCCGCGAAGCGATCGGCGCCACCACCGCGCCGGTCGTCGGCGTCTCGCCGATCATCGGCGGCGCGCCGGTACGCGGAATGGCCGACGCCTGCCTGCCCGTCATCGGCGTCGAGGTCAGTGCCGAGGGGGTCGGCCGTCACTACGGCGCGCG
>DATFTS010000330.1:0-4620 GCA_035261645.1 Jatrophihabitans sp.
GCCCATCGTGGTGTCCACGCTGCGGCCGTCGGCAACGGCGCAGAGCGAGGCGCCTGCCCCCAGATGGCACGTGACGACGCGACTGCCGGCGACCGCGATGTGTGTGAGCTCGATGGCCCTGCCGGACGCGTACGCGTGTGACAAGCCGTGGAACCCGTAGCGGCGCACGCCGTAACGACGCCGCCAGCGCGCGGGCACCGCGTAGGTAGAGGCGGCAGCGCCGATGGTGGTGTGGAAGGCGGTGTCGAAGCACGCGATGGCCGGCACGTCCGGCAGCGCGGCCGTGACCGCGTCCAGACCGACGAGCGACTTCGGCTGGTGCAGCGGCGCCAAGGCGGTGAGCTCGTACAGCCGCTTGCGGACATCTTCGTCGACGACGACGGCCCTGCTGAACTCGGTGCCGCCGTGCACGACCCGATGCGCGACGATGTCAGGGGGCGGCCAGCCGGCCACGGCTGCCACGACCGCCGCAGAGTCGAAGCCACCGGCAGCTGCCGGAAGGTCGGCGCGGGCCTCGATCTCGTCCGCGGCGTTGAGCAGGCGCAGCTTGACGCTCGACGAGCCGGCGTTGACGGCAAGGACACGCACGTCAGCGCGCTCCCGGCGCGGTCGGCAGGACGGGCGACCACGTCCAACCGGCAATGGCCGGGTCGTCCTCGCCGTGATCTCGCGTGTAGCGGCGCGCCGCGAGCCGGGCGTCCTCCATCTCCTGGCGCAAGGACGCCGCGGAACTGCCTAGCGCGGGCACCCGGTCGAGCACGTCCATCACGAGGTGGAACCGGTCGAGGTCGTTGAGCATCACCATGTCGAACGGCGTGGTGGTGGTGCCTTCCTCCTTGTATCCGCGCACATGGATGTTGTGATGGTTGGTGCGCCGGTAGGTCAGCCTGTGGATCAGCCACGGATAGCCGTGATAGGCGAAGATCACCGGCTTGTCGGCGGTGAAGACGGTGTCGAAGTCGCGGTCGGACAGCCCGTGCGGGTGTTCGGTGTCGGGCTGCAGGCGCATCAGGTCGACGACATTGACCACCCGCACTTTCAACTCGGGCCGCCGCTCACGCAAAATGCCGGCGGCCGCCAGCACCTCGAGGGTGGGCACGTCGCCGGCGCAGCCGAGGACGACATCGGGTTCGCCCGTGCCGGTGCCCGCCCAGTCCCAGATGCCGAGCCCGCGGGTGCAGTGCGCGATCGCCTCGTCGATCGTCAAGTAGTTCAGCGCAGGCTGCTTGCCCGCGACGATCACGTTCACATAGTTGCGGCTGCGCAGGCAGTGATCAGCCACGGAAAGCAGCGTGTTCGCGTCCGGCGGGAGGTACACCCGGACCACCTCTGCCTTCTTGTTGAGCACGTGGTCGATGAACCCGGGATCCTGGTGGGACAGGCCGTTGTGGTCCTGGCGCCAGACGTGCGAGGACAGCAGGTAGTTCAGCGACGCGATCGGCCGGCGCCAGGGGATGCCGTTCGTGACCTTCAGCCATTTCGCGTGCTGGTTGAACATGGAGTCGACGATGTGGATGAACGCCTCATAGCAGTTGAACAGCCCGTGCCGTCCGGTGAGCAGATAGCCCTCGAGCCACCCTTGGCAGAGATGTTCGGAGAGGACCTCCATGACCCGGCCGTCCTTGGCCAGATGGTCATCGGCGGGCAGCGTCTGTGCGTCCCAGGCACGGTTGGTTGCCTCGAAGAGCGCGCTGAGCCGGTTCGACGCGGTCTCGTCGGGACCCATCACCCGGAAGTTGCGGGGATTCGCGCGCACGATGTCGCGCAGGAACGTGCCGAGCACGCGCGTGGCCTCGGACGTGGTCGCCCCCGGCGCCGGCACGTCGACGGCGTAGTTGCGGAAGTCGGGTAACCGCAGGCCGGTCAGCAACAAGCCGCCGTTCGCGTGCGGATTCGCGCTCATGCGGCGAACACCGGCCGGTGCGAGCGCCCTGAGCTCTGGGACGAGCCGACCCTGCGAGGCGAACAGCTCCTCAGGGCCGTAGCTGTGCATCCACCGCTCGAGAACCGCCCGATGCTCGGAGTTCGTCCGCGTCTGCGTGAGCGGCACCTGGTGCGACCGGAACGTGCCCTCCACCGGGACGCCGTCGACCTCGGCCGGGCCGGTCCAGCCCTTGGGAGTGCGCAGCACGATCATCGGCCAGGCCGGGCGAGAGCCGTCATCGCGGCCGCGTCGCGCGCGCCGCTGGATGTCCGCGATCGCGTCCAGCGCTTGTTCCAGCGCGGCTGCGAGTTGCTGATGCACCTCGGCCGGCTTCTCGCCGCTGACGAAGTAGGGCCGGTGTCCGTAGCCGCGCATCAGCTCGGCGAGTTCGTCATCGCCGATTCGCGCGAGCACCGTCGGATTCGCGATCTTGTAGCCGTTCAGGTGCAGGATCGGCAGCACCGCGCCATCAATCGCAGCGTTGACGAATTTGTTGGAGTGCCAGCCGGCCGCCAGCGGACCCGTCTCGGCTTCGCCGTCGCCGATGACGCACGCGACGATCAAGTCCGGGTTGTCGAAGGCAGCCCCATAGGCATGCACGAGCGAGTACCCGAGCTCGCCACCCTCGTGAATGGATCCCGGGGTCTCCGGCGCCACGTGGCTCGGGATACCCCCGGGATAGGAGAACTGGCGGAACAGCTCCCGCATCCCCGCGACGTCCTCGCTGACGTTCGGGTAGACCTCGCTGTACGTGCCTTCCAGGTACGCATTGGCGACCAGCGCGGGGCCGCCGTGGCCCGGGCCGGTCACGAAGATCATATTGAGGTCGCGAGCACGTATCAGCCGGTTCAGGTGTGCGTAGAGCAGGTTCAGTCCGGGCGTGGTGCCCCAGTGACCCAGCAGCCGCGGCTTGACGTGCTCGGCAACGAGCGGCTCACGCAGCAACGGGTTGTCCAGGAGGTAGATCTGTCCCACAGACAGGTAGTTCGCGGCGCGCCAATACGCGTCGATGCTGGCGAGCTCTTCCTCGGACAGCGGTGAGTTCACGTGTTCTCCGGTTCCATAAGAATCGCACCGCATGGGCACTCGGCGGCGCAGATACCGCAGCCCTTGCAGTAGTCGTAGGCCGTCACCACCCCCTGCTCGCAGCGGCCATCGATGCGGATCTCGAACATCATGCATCGCTCAGAACTTGGGCAGGCCTCATGACCGGCTCCTTCTCTCGATGGTCGCGTCAAGCCGTGTTGGCCGACGCCATTGCGGCGTGTGAGACATCCGCGGCCGCGTAACCCACGACCGCAAGTGGGCACTGTGCTTGATGAAGCAGCCAGGCGGCGATCGGCCCGAGGTGAGGCAGCGGGGAGTCCTGGCGCCGCCTCGATCCGATGACGAGCATGGCCCCGTCCGCGGCAGCGGCGAGCAGTGCCGTGAAGAAGTGCGCCCTTGTGATCGCGCCGTGGATCTCCACGTCGGGGAAGAGCCCACGCGCCTCGTCGAGCACGGTGTCGAGCTCGATGCGGGCGGCTTCCTCAAGGATCTCGGGACCTCCGACCATGGCGAATCCGGGCCCGGCGATCGCCCAGTCCTCGGTGAAGATGGACCGAACGGCGTGCACTGCCACCCCGCGGATCCGAGCCTCTTCACACGCGAAGCGAAGCGCAGCAAGACCTCCCGGTGAGGCCGATGCGCCAAGGATGATCGGGCCGGCGTCGTGGTTCGCGGGACCGCTGATCGTGATGACCGGGCACCTGGCATGCGCGGCGACGCGCTGGCTGACGGACCCGAGGACGAAGCCGCGCAGGCGGCCGGTGCGGTGGGTGCCGACGATCAGCAGGTCCGCAGCGCCGCTGAGCTCGACGAGCAACTCAGCAGGGTTCGTGCTGCGCCGGACGACTTCGCAATCGACGTGCGGCTGCACGCCAGCGACCGTGGCCATCGCTTCGCGGCACAGGATGTCGGCAAAGGGCGCCACCTCGGTTGTGTGGGCCTCAGGTGCGTCAGCACCGTGGGCGACGATCAACCTCGCGCGGCGCCGCGACGCTTCGTTCGCCGCGAACACCAACGCGTCGTCGGCCACGTCGGACCCATCGACGCCGACGACTACGACCCCGAATTCGGACATCGTCCGGCTCCTCTCTTGACGTGCGTACGTCAGGACGGCTTCACCATTTCGGGCGGTCCGTCGCTGTGGACGACAACCACGGGGCAGGGCGCATGCTCGGCCACGCGCGCGCTCACGGAACCCAGCAGTAGCCCGGCGAACTGCCCGTGCCCTCGGCTGCCGACGACGATCATCGTGGCGTGCTCGCCGAGAGTGACCAGCGTCGACGCGGCCGAGCCCTCGTAGACATGCGTCTCCAAGCCGGCGGGCCGATCCGGTCCGAACACGTCGTCGACGATCTGCTGCAGCTTCTTCTCGATCTCCTCGTGCGGCTGCGACAGCGGTGGCAGCGCGCTCCAGCCGAAACTGGACACGAACTCCCATACGGTCACCGCATCGATTCGGGCGTCCATCACACCGGCGAACAATGCGGCCCAGCGCAGCGCGCTCCTCGAGCCGTCCGATCCGTCGACGCCGACTACGATCTTGGCCTTCGCATCTTGGTTCATCCTGACCTCCTCAGTCCCATTCAGCGTCTCGGCCCGCGCGTGGTTGAGGCAGTGCCAAAGGCCCTAATGACAGGCGGGCGTACGCC
>DATFTS010000331.1:0-2031 GCA_035261645.1 Jatrophihabitans sp.
AGTCCCTGGACGTAGCGGACCGGATGCAACTGCAACTGGTCTGCGAGCCGCACAGCGCCGAGCGTCGGGAACGGCACGTCGAACTCCTCGACGAACTCGCTCGGCAGCCCGGCGCGGCGGGCCGCGTCCGCCTCCTGCTTCACCTTGGCGCGCTGCTCGCGCGAGGCCGCGTACGTATACGCGGCTCGTCGCTGCGCGTCGCAGTCGATGCCGTACTCGGCGACCAACTCGGCGATGCGCTCGACCCCGGCGAGGCTCGCGTCGGCGTACACGGCGGCGGCGTGCTGGTCGTGCCGGCGCAAGATCGTCGAGTAGATCGTCGACTGCAGCGCGCTGACCTTGGCCGTGGTGCAGCCGGTGACGCCGCGGCCGATCCGTCCCGCGTCGAGCACGGCAACCCGGGCGCCGTCGTTGCGCAGCTGCAGCGCTGTCGTGAGGCCGGCGACCCCGCCACCGATCACGGCGACGTCAATCTCGAGGTCGCCGGCGAGCTGCGGGTAGTCGGTCGCTGGGGCCGTTGCCAGCCACAGCGAATGGGTGCTCGAGACGGTTTCCGGCATGCCACCGAGATACCCACGCGCTTGCGTTTTCAACTCCCGAAAGTGTCTTGACGTCGCTAAGTTAGCGTCGCTAAGTTATCGCTGTTCTGCAAAACCCGATCCGCCCTCGCAGGAGATCGCCATGCTCGTCCGGCTCGCCACTCTCGTGCTCCGTGCCCCGCGCCGTGTGCTGATCATCGCCGGCCTCTTGCTTGTCGGCGGAGGCATCTTCGGCGCTCCGGTCGCCGGCCACCTGCTCACCGGCGGCTTCACCGACCCGTCGGCCGACTCCACTCGCGCGACAAGCATCATCGACGCGAAGTTCCACGGCGGGCAGGCCAACCTCGTCTTCCTCGTGAGTGCGCCGGGCGGCGCGGACAGCGCCGCGGCGCGCGCCACCGGCACCGAGATCACCGCGGGGCTGGCCAAGCGCAGCGATTGGACGACTTTCGCGCAGTCGTACTGGACGAGTCCGGGCCGCGCCGGCCTGCGGAGCACCGACGGCAAGTACGGCCTCGTCGTCACCCACGTCAAGGGCAACGACAACCAGATCCAGGTACGCGCGGCGCAACTTGCCGATCAGTTCAAGCAAGGCGTCGGCGACGCGAAGGTGCAGGCCGGCGGCGCAGCGCTCGCGTATCACCAGGTGAACACCCAGACCAAGAAGGACCTCGCGCTGTCCGAGGCGATCGCCATCCCGCTCACTGCCATCGCACTGATCCTCGTGTTCGGCAGCCTGATCGCCGCGCTCGTCCCGCTTGCCGTCGGCATCTTCGCGATCATCGAGACGCTCGCCATCCTGCGCACGCTCTCGACGTTCACCGACGTGTCGGTCTACGCGATGAACATGACGACGGCGCTCGGCCTCGCGCTGGCGATCGACTACAGCCTGTTCATGGTCAGCCGCTATCGCGAGGAGCTGCGCGCCGGTCGCAGCCCGGACGAAGCGATCATCGCGACGGTTCGCACAGCGGGACGGACGGTGCTGTTCTCGGCCCTGACCGTCGGGCTCTCGCTGTCCGCGCTCATCGTCTTCCCGATGTACTTCCTGCGCTCGTTCGCCTACGCCGGGCTGGCCGTCGTTGCACTGGCCGCGGCCGCCTCGATGATCGTGCTGCCCGCCTGCCTGGCGCTCATCGGCACCCGGGTGAACTCGCTCGACCTGCGTGCAGCCTTCCGCCGGTTGCTGCGCCGGCAAGAGCCCGCGCCGAAGCCGCTCGAACGAGGCGTCTGGTACCGGCTCGCGTCCACCGTCATGCGCCGTCCACTGGCTCTCGGCGTTGCCGTCACCGCGGTGTTCCTGCTGCTGGGGGCGCCCTTCCTTCGGGCCAACTTCGGTTATCCCGATGACCGGGTGATCAACTCCGGCGCCAGCGCACGCACGGTCGGCGACGTGTTACGTGCCGACTTCGGCCAGGACGCCTCCGCCGGTCTCGTCGGCGTCACGGACTCACCTGCTGCCTCGCCCACTTCAGTCGCGCAGTACAGCGCA
>DATFTS010000332.1:0-2060 GCA_035261645.1 Jatrophihabitans sp.
CTGCACGACCTGGTGCTGCGCGAGCAGGCGGAGATCCTCGACATCATCCAGACCGAAACCGGCAAGGCCCGCGCGCACGCGTTCGAGGAGGTCGTCGACGTCGCGATCAACTCGCGCTACTACGCGCGCACGGCGGCGTCCGTGCTGAAACCGAAGGCGCGGGCCGGCGCGCTGCCGCTGCTCACCACCGCCCGCGAACTGCGGCATGCCAAGGGCGTCGTCGTCGTCATCTCGCCGTGGAACTACCCGCTGGCACTGTCTGTCTCTGATGCGCTGCCGGCGATCATCGCCGGCAACGCAGTGATCTCTAGGCCCGACAACCAGACCGCGATCACCACGCTGTGGGCGCACGACCTCGCCGAGCGCGCCGGCCTGCCGAAGGACGTGTGGCAGGTCGTGCTCGGCCGCGGCCGCGACATCGGCGCCGAGCTGATCAACCGCGCCGACTTCGTCGACTACACGGGCTCCACCGCCACCGGGCGTGGCATCGCCGAGCAGGCCGGCGCACGACTCGTCGGGTGCTCACTCGAACTCGGTGGCAAGAACGCGATGCTGGTCCTGGACGACGCCAACGTCGGCAAGGCTGCTGACGGAGCAGTCCGCGCCTGCTTCTCCTCCGCCGGCCAGCTGTGCGAGTCGATGGAGCGCATCTACGTCCACGACGCGGTGTACGACGAGTTCGTCGAGCAGTTCGTCGCCAACGTCGAACGGATCCGGCTCGGCGGCGGTCTCGACTACCACTCCGACATGGGCTCGCTCACCTTCGCCCGCCAACTCGACGCGGTAACTGCGCACGTCGAGGATGCGCGCACGAAGGGCGCGACGATCCTGACCGGCGGGCGAGCGCGCCCCGACCTGGGCCCGTTGTTCTACGAGCCGACCGTCCTCACCGACGTCACCCCGGACATGCACCTCTTTGCGGAGGAGACGTTCGGGCCGGTCGTCTCGATCTACCGCGTCACCAGCGACGACGAGGCGATCGAGAAGGCCAACGGCACGCGGTACGGCCTCAACGCCAGCGTGTGGTCGCGCGACGGCGACCGCGCACAGCGCGTCGCCGAACGGCTGCGTGCCGGCGCGGTGAACATCAATGAGGGGTATTCGGCGGCGTGGGGCAGTGTGGACGCGCCCTCCGGTGGCGTCGGCGACTCTGGGCTCGGGCGCCGGCATGGCGCCGAAGGAATCCTGAAGTACACCGATGTGCAGACCATCGCCGTGCAGCGGCTGCTGCCGATCGCGCCGCTGCCCGGCATGTCGCAAGAGACGTGGGCGAAGACGTTGACCGTGGCGCTGCGCGCGATGCGCCGGCTCGGCCTGAAATAAGGGGAGATCGCCATGAAGTCTGTCGCCGGCAAGACCGTGCTCGTCACCGGAGCCGCCATGGGCCTGGGCAAGTTGTTTGCGCAGACCGCGGTGCGCGAGAAGGCAGCGGCCGTGGTGCTGTGGGACATCAACGAGAGCGCGCTCAAGGACACCGCCGCTGAACTCGAAGCCGACGGCGGCACCGTCCACCAGTACGTCGTCGACGTCTCGTCGGGCGATTCGATCGCCAGCGCGGGGCGAGCCGTGCGTGACGAGATCGGCGACGTGCACGTCCTCGTCAACAACGCGGGCATCGTGCGCGGCAACGGTTACTTCTGGCAGAACAACCAGCGCGACGTCGAGCAGACGATGCTGATCAACGGAGTCGGCCCGATGCTCGTGGCCCGCGAGTTCCTGCCCGCGATGGTCGAGTCGAGCGAGGAGTGCCGCCTCATCAACCTCGCGTCGTCAGCCGGCCTCAACGCCGTGCCCCGCCTCGCCGCGTACTGCGGCTCCAAGTGGGCGGCCGTCGGCTGGTCCGACTCGGTCCGGCTCGAGTTGGAGCAGGCCGGGCACCGGCACGTCCGGGTCACGACCGTCTGCCCGACCTACATCAACACCGGCATGTTCGACGGCGCCAAAGGCATCTTCCTCACGCCGATGCTGGAGCAGGAACAGGTGGTGGCCCAGGCGTGGAAAGAGATGCTCAACGGCGGCCCGTTCCTGATCGTCCCGTGGACGTCACGTCTCAACAAGGT
>DATFTS010000333.1:0-1825 GCA_035261645.1 Jatrophihabitans sp.
GCCCATGACGCTGAACGTGCCGTTGGCGAACTCCAGGTCGTCCTCGTTGGCCTCGAGCAGGTGTGCGGCGATCTTCTTCGCCTTCTCGATCACCTTGTCCGCTGCCTTGACGATCGCGATGCCACCGACGACCAGCGACCGCGACCCGTAGGTGTCGAGTCCCTTCGCCGAGGTAGCGGTGTCGCCGTGGAGGAGTTCGACGTCGTCGAAGGCGACGCCGAGCCGGTCGGCGACGATCTGCCCGAACGAGGTCTCGTGCCCCTGACCGTGCGGCGACGCCCCGGTGATCACCTCGACCTTTCCGGTCGGCAGCACCCGGATGGACGCGTGCTCCCAGCCGCCGGCGCCGTACGACAGCGCGCCAAGCACGCGGGACGGCGCGAGGCCGCACATCTCGGTGTAGGTCGAGATGCCCAGTCCGAGCTGCACCGGATCGTCGGACTCGCGCCGCTTGCGCTGCTCCGCACGCAGGTCGTCCCATCCGATCAACTCGAGCGCCTTCTCGGTCGCGGCCTCGTAGTTGCCGCTGTCGTAGGTCAGGCCGGCAACGGTGGTGAACGGGAACTCTTCGTGCTTGATCCAGTTCTTGCGGCGCAGTTCCATCGGGTCCATGCCCAGTTCCGCCGCGAGCTCATCCATGATCCGTTCAATGGCGAACGTCGCTTCCGGCCGGCCGGCGCCGCGGTAGGCGTCTGTCGGCGTCTTCGTCGTGAAGACGCCTTCGCAGACGAAGCGGTAGGCGGGGATCTTGTAGATCGCGTTGTACATGAACGCGCCCAGGATCGGCACACCTGGACCGACGAGGCGCAGGTACGCGCCCATGTCCGCAAGTAGGTGGACGTCCAAGCCGGTGACGATGCCGTCGCGCCGCGCGGTGATCGTGATGTCCTGAATCTGGTCGCGGCCGTGGTGCGCCGCCATCAGCGACTCCGACCGTGACTCGGTGTACTTCACCGGCTTATTCAGCCGCCGGGCGACGAGCACCGAGATGAACTCCTCGGCAGTGACGGACAGCTTGCCGCCGAAGCCGCCGCCGACATCAGGTGCGATGACCCGAATCTTGTGCTCCGGCAGCCCCTGTGCGAGGGCGATCATCAGGCGCAGGATGTGCGGCACCTGGGTCGCGGACCACACCGTCACCCCGTCGCCGTTCGGCTGCACGACGACCGACCGCGGCTCCAAGAACGCTGGGATCAGGCGTTGCTGGATGAAGCGCCGTTTGACGGTCACCTCCGCGCCGGACAGCGCGTCATCGATCGACGCGCCGGTGCCTGCGGCGCCCGACTCGAACGTCCACGTGTACGACCTGTTCGACGTGGTGTTCGGATGCACCAGCGATGCGCCGTCCCTGATCGCCTCCTCCATGTCGAGGACGGGCGGCAGTGGTTCGTACTCGACGTCGATGCCCTCGAGCGCGTCCTGGGCCTCGGCCTTGCTGCGCGCGACGATGACCGCCACGCACTCGCCGGCGAAGTTCACCTGCGAAACCGCGAGGGGTGGCGCGCCGGGGTTCACCATGTCGGGCGTCACCGGCCACGCGCACGGCACGTCGCCCTGCACGTCCTTGTAGTCCTGGCCGGTGAACACGGCCACGACACCGGGGCGGTCCTTGGCCTCGCTGGTGTCGATCGAGGTGATCTGCGCGTGCGCCATCGGGCTGCGCAGTAGCGCGATGTGCAGCATGCCGGGCAGGGTCAGGTTGTCCGTCCACATCGTGCGACCGGTGATCAGGCGGGCATCTTCCTTGCGGCGCCGGGGCTGGCCGATCTCAGCACCAGGACGCTCATCGATGGCCGTCATGCCGAGACTCCGGAGGCCGCAGCGG
>DATFTS010000334.1:0-6679 GCA_035261645.1 Jatrophihabitans sp.
AGTCCGAGCGACTCGCCAGCGGACGCTTCGACTTCCTCGGCGCCGCACTGTCCGTCGGCTGGTCTGTGAGCGCCGTGTACGGCTTCATCCACGCGGCCAACAACGGCTGGGGCGACTCCACAACCGTGGGCGTGTTCGTCGTCGCGGTGGTATTGCTTGCCTCCTTCATCATCTGGGAGGCGCGTGGCGCAGCCGAGCCGATGATGCCGATGCGCATCTTCGAAGATCGCAATCGCGCCGGCGCCTATACGGTGATGCTCGTCGTGGGCGCTGCGATGTTCGGGATGTTCTACTTCATCACGTTCTTCGTGCAGCTTGTCCGCGACTACGGCCCGCTTAAGACCGGCGTTTCGTTCCTGCCGGTCGCGCTGACCATCGGCGTCACGTCCCAGGTCGTCGCAAAGACACTGCCGAAGGTGGGCCCGAAGGTCCATATGCTGATCGGGACGTCGTTGCTGACGATCTCGCTGTTCTGGCTGTCGACCGTCAACGTCAACTCCGGCTATCTCGCCAAGCTGCTGCCCGGCATGCTCATTCTCGCCGTGGCGATGGGCAACCTGTTCGTGCCGCTCATGCTGACGGCGGTCTCCAAGGTGCCGCACACCGACTCCGGCCTCGCCTCCGCCTTGCTCAACGTCGGTCAGCAACTCGGCGGCGCGATCGGGTTGTCCGTGATGGCGACGGTGTTCGGTACCGCTGCACGTGGATACTTCAACAGCCACGGCGGCGGCCTGTTCGCCCAGATCAACCAGCTGCCGGCCTCACTCCAGCCATCGGTCCGCGACGCGCTGGTGCACTCCGGCAAGAACGGGCTGCAGCCGGAGCAGATCCAGGCGTTCCTCGCCCACGTGCCACAGCAGGATCGTCAAGCAGCGGTGAACTTCTTCTCCGGGCCGTACAAGGACTTCTCGCATCACCTGCTCGCGCACGCCTCCGGGCAGGGCTTCCTGACCGGGGCGATCTTGGCCCTCGTCGCCGTGATCATTGCCGCGGTGATGATCAACGTCAAGAAGACCGAGGTGCCCAGCGATCCGATGGAGGTCGCGGCCGCAGCTGCATGAGCCGTCCGCGCAGGCTCGCCGCCAACAGCGTCAAGTTCGATCGGCGCTTGACCGCTGATCAGCACTCGATCACGTTGACGGCGAGCCCGCCGCGTGCGGTCTCCTTGTACTTGATCTTCATGTCTGCGCCGGTCTCGCGCATCGTCTTGATCACCTTGTCGAGGCTGACGATGTGCGTTCCGTCCCCACGCAGGGCAATGCGAGCGGCGTTGATCGCCTTCACTGCGGCCATCGCGTTGCGTTCGATGCACGGCACCTGAACCAGGCCGCCGACGGGGTCGCAGGTCAGTCCGAGGTTGTGCTCCATGACGATCTCGGCGGCGTTCTCCACCTGCGCCGGCGTCCCACCGAGCACCTCGCACAGCGCCCCCGCCGCCATCGAGCAGGCGGAGCCCACCTCGCCCTGGCACCCCACCTCGGCCCCGGATATGGACGCGTTCTCCTTGTACAGCACGCCGATCGCGCCGGCGGCGAGCAGGAAGCGGACGACGCCGTCCTCCGAAGCACCCGGGCAAAACCTCGTGTAGTAGTGCAGCACCGCCGGAAGCACGCCGGCGGCGCCGTTCGTCGGCGCCGTGACGACCCGGCCACCGGCGGCGTTCTCCTCGTTCACCGCGAGCGCGAACAGATCCACCCAGTCCATGACTCGCAACGGATCCATCGCATACGGCTCGCTGCACAGCCGTTGGTAGAGCTCCGGCGCCCGGCGCCGCACCCGCAGTCCGCCGGGCAGCGTGCCCTCGTGCGTCCAGCCGTTCTGGACGCACTCCTGCATGACCGCCCAGATGCGCAGCAGGCCGCTGCGGACCTCCTGCTCGCTGCGCCAGGCCTGCTCGTTCGCCAGCATGACGCCGCTGACCGGCAGGCCGGTGTTCGCACACTGTTGCAGCAACTCGGCGCCGCTGGAGAACCGGTAGGGCAGCTCGGTGTCATCCGGCTTGATGCGGTCGGCGCCCGCGGCCTCCTCGTCCACGACGAAGCCGCCACCGACCGAGTAGTAGGTCCGCTCGCGCAGCTGCTCGTCGCCGCAGTAGGCGTAGAAGCGCATCCCGTTCGGGTGGTACGGCAGGCTCGCGCGGCGGTGCAGCACGAGATCGTCGTCGGCGAGTGAGACGGCGTGCTTGCCGAGCAGCTCAACCCGACCCGTCTCGCGAACAACCTCGACCAGCTGCGCTCCAGCGGCGATGTCCACCGTCTCCGGCCGTTCGCCGGCCAGCCCCAGGATGACTGCGCGATTGCTGCCGTGGCCGTGGCCAGTGGCACCGAGGGAGCCGAACAGCTCGGCGCGCACGCGTGTCACCCGGTCGAGCAGCCCGTCGTCGGCCAGCCCGTCCGCGAACCGCCTGGCGGCCCGCATCGGCCCCACCGTGTGCGACGAGGACGGCCCGATGCCGATCGAGAACAGCTCGAACACGCTGATGGCCATACCTCCATCATGCGTGTTACCCGCGCGTAGCCAGGTCGCGGGCCGTCCAGCGACTCGCCCGGCTAGGGTCGGGCAACTGTGAGTGCTCCCGTCGTGCGCCGTTCCCCCGCCCACCGGGGCGCTGTGGTCGCCACCGCTGGGCTCACGCCACGGATGCGGCGCGTCACGGTGCGCGCGGACGCCATGGTCGGCATCGCCATCCGTCCCGCCCAGGACGTCGAGCTGCTGCTGCGTGACCCGTCCGGACGCCGCGTCAAGCGCCGCTACACGATCCGGCACGCGCGCCCGGATCGGGGCGAACTGGACCTCGACGTGTTGCTGCACGGTGACACTCCCGGCGCGCGGTGGGGCGCCACCGCGCAAGCCGGCGACCCGGTCGAGTTCCAGGGCCCGCGCGGCAAGCTGGAACTGCGGCCAGCGCGGTTTCACCTACTCATCGGCGACGAGTCGGCGCTGCCTGCCATCGCCGCGATCGCCGAGGCGCTGCCTGCCGACGAGCACGCACAGGCGGTGATCGAGGTGCGCGACGCGGCCGACGAGCTACCGGTAGCGGCCCAGACGCGCTGGGTGCACCGCGGTGACCAGCCGCCCGGCACGCCGGATCCGCTGGCCGCTGCGTTAGCCGAGCTGGACATCCCTTCGGACTCGCACGGCTACCTGATGGGCGAGACGCGCGCGATGGTCGCCCTGCGCGCGCTGCTCGAGGCGCGCGGGCTCGCCCACGACGCCATCTTCGTCAAGGGCTACTGGAATGTGGGCCGCCCGGACCGGCTCGCCGGACGACCGCCCGCGAGCTGACACCACTCCGTGATGCAGTCGCAGGCGGTGCTACTCGAGCGCAGCTGACGGGCATCAACCTGCGCAGCGGGACAGAATCAAGCCCAGCACGCCGCTTCGCGTCGCCACGAGCGCCCCCGAACTGTCGGAGGCCACCGCGTTGATGGCGGGCAGGTCCCAACGCTGCTGTGTCTGCCCGGTCTCCGCACTGATGCAGGCGAGCGGCCCGCTCCGGTCGCCGGGCAGCACCCAGACGGCGCGCGCCCCGCCCGCGATGATTGCGACGCCGCGTCCGAACTGCGTCGCCTCGGCGTGCGCCACAGGCGCCAGCGTCGCGGGATCGAGCCGCTCCAGCACCGCGCTATGCGCCCCGAACCCGCCCACCCAGATGCGCCCGTCCGCGACGGCCACGCTGCCCTGTCCGAACGGCAACGTGGCGACGGCCTCAACCGGTCGGCGGCCGGGCCAGAACGCCCAGACGTCGGTCGGGTAGCCGAGGTCGATCGCGATCAACCGGTGCCGAGCCGGGTCGAGCGCGATGGGGCCGACCGCCCCGCCCAGCCCGGCGATGACCTGCGGCTGCCTGGCCCGCGGCCGCAGGTCGGCGACCCCCACGTCGCTCGAGAGGTAGAGGTGCCCGCGATACGCCACGGCCCCGGCGACCGGCGAGGTCCAGGTGACGGTTCGCACCTTGCGCAACGTGGCCGCATTGAACTCGAGCATCCGGCTCGGAGTCGCGTTGGCGACGACGACCCAGACCGTCTTCGCCTGCCGGTCGACGGCCAGTCGCGGGCGACTGCCCACCGAGACGTTCAGCTCACCGAGCGCGACGCTGCGGACGACCCGGCGCGCGCTGACGTAGGAGAGCCTGCGTCCGCTCAGTACCCACGTATCGGACGATCCACCTGCAACGTCGAACGCCTCAGCCGCGCCGTACGCCTGCCGCGACCGGGTCGGCGTCGGCGCTTTGTGAGCAGAACCGCCAGAGTGCATCACCAGGTAACCGGTGGCTGCCGCCACGACAGCCACAACGGCCAGCACCGCCAGCCAGCGCGGCAGCCCGCCGCCGGACAGCACCTCGTCGGCGTCGGCTGGGACGACGTCCCGTTCAGGCACTGCACCTCCGTACGGAGCCTCGTTACAGGATCGGCTCCGGTCGATACTGCGCCGCACCAGGGTCGGACGCGAGCAGTTCGTCCACTGCCTGCACGACTGCGGCCACCTGCTGCCGCGCGGCACCGGTGAAGGACAGCGGCTCGGCCAGTAGCCCGTTCAGCTGCTCGGCGCTGAGCCCGAGCCGGGAGTCAGCAGCCAGCCGCGCGAACAGGTCGTTGCGCTCGGTGCCCTTCTCGCGCATCTCCAACGCCACGGCAACGGCGTTCTCCTTGATCGCCTCATGCGCCGTCTCGCGCCCGACGCCCGCACGGACGGCCGCGATCAGGACCTTGGTGGTCGCCAGGAAGGGCAGGTACCGGTCCAGCTCCCGCTCGATGACGGCCGGGTACGCGCCGAACTCGTCCAGCACCGTCAAGGTCGTCTCGAGCAGCCCGTCCAGCGCGAAGAATGCGTCGGGCAGCGCGACCCTTCGCACCACCGAGCAGGAGACGTCGCCCTCGTTCCACTGGTTGCCGGCGAGCTCGGCCGCCATCGACGCGTAGCCGCGCAAGATCACGGTAAACCCGTTGATGCGCTCGGCCGAACGAGTGTTCATCTTGTGCGGCATCGCCGAAGAGCCCACCTGCCCGGGCTGGAACCCCTCGGTGACGAGTTCGTTGCCGGCCATCAACCGGATCGTCGTCGCCAGTGAGGACGGTGCGGCCGCGAGTTGCACCAGCGCGGAGAGCACGTCCCAGTCCAGCGATCGTGGATAGACCTGACCGACGCTGGTCAGCACCCGCGAGAACCCCAGGTGTTCGGCGATGCGTTGCTCGAGCGTCGCCAGCTTGGTCGCGTCGCCGTCGAGCAGGTCGAGCATGTCCTGCGCGGTACCGACAGGCCCCTTGATGCCCCGCAGCGGATAGCGGGCGATGAGCTCGTCCAGTCGGCCCAAAGCAACGAGCAGTTCGTCGGCAGCGGATGCGAACCGCTTGCCCAGCGTGGTCGCTTGCGCCGCGACGTTGTGCGAACGTCCGGCCATGACGAGTCCGTCGTACTCCGCTGCTCGGCGGGCAAGGCGGGAAAGCACCGCGAGTACCTTGCGGCGTACGAGCCTCACCGAGGAGAGCACTTGAAGTTGCTCGACGTTCTCGGTCAGATCCCGGCTGGTCATGCCCTTGTGGATCTGCTCGTGCCCGGCAAGCTCCGCGAACTCCTCGATGCGCGCCTTCACGTCGTGCCTCGTCACCCGCTCGCGGGCGGCGATCGATTCCAGGTCGACGGCATCGGTGCCACGATCGACGATCCGCTGATAGGCGTCGACCGCGCCGTCCGGCACGGGCACCCCGAGCTCGGCCTGCGCGCGGAGAACCGCCACCCACAACTGGCGCTCGAGCACCACCTTGTGGGCCGGCGACCAGATGGTCGCCATGGCGAACGACGCGTAACGCGCGGCGAGGACGTCCGGGATGACGGGCTTCACCACGCCATTGTCCCGCGTGCTGCCGATCACCGCTCCCGCAGCAGCCGGGGGTCGGCAGCCAGTGCATATACGGCGTCCGGGGAGGGTGCCCCACGCATCGGTCCGTCCACCTGCACCTCGACCGTGTAGACCCGGCCGAGGTACCGCACGAAAACGCTGCTGTGCCCGAACCGCTCGACGCCCTGGCCGAGGATGCCCACCTCGTCGTGGCCACGGCTGATCACGATCCGGATGTGCACGGCTCCCTCGCGCGCGGAGTAGACACGCGACCACAGACCGATCACGATCTCGGGGCCGGTAGGCCGCAGGACATTCGTCAACGCCGACGTGGTCATCGCGTGCGGAACCACTCCGCGCACCGCTGCAACGAACGCCGATGGCACGGCGCGCAGGGTCGAGCAGGCGACCTGGCCGTCGTCGGCGCGCGGACACGGCGGCGGTGCGTGCAGGCTGAGGACCCCCGAGTTGTCCGGACGAGAGACGTCCGGTGGCGGGACGTGCCTGGTTGGTGGGGGTGTGACGCTCGAGTGCGGCACGGCCGCCGAGCCGCGCCCGATCGACCCACTCGCGACAACGCGCGCGATCGCGAAACCAGACGCCACCGCCAACAGCACGACTGCAACGACGACGAACAGCCGACGCGATCTGCTTGGCCGTGGCTGCGCCAGTTCCTCATCGACGGGAGGTTCGTCGGTCATCTCGCGTCCAGCAGCCGTGGATCCTGCGCGAGGCGCAGCATGGTGTACAGCTCTCCCTCGGTCTGCGGGTCGAGCGCGACGACCACCGAGTACTGCTGCGAAACCGCGTAGACCACGGTGCCGGAGAGCGGCCCAAGCG